>JALUAR010000236.1 GCA_027050975.1 Thermodesulfovibrio sp. | reverse complement strand
AACTTATTGTTTTAAGAAGAAAACTGGTCGGGGCGACTGGATTTGAACCAGCGACCGCACGGTCCCGAACCGTGTGCGCTACCAGACTGCGCTACGCCCCGAGTTGGTAAAGAAAAAAAGATTCCTGTTTCGAATATTATTATACCTGATTACCGCTGAAGGAATAAATATGGCGGAGAGGGTGGGATTCGAACCCACGGTGGAGTTGCCCCCACAGCGGTTTTCAAGACCGCCGCCTTCAACCACTCGGCCACCTCTCCGGATAGGTCCAGGAATAACCAAAGGGTATTAAATTATAACATTCAGAGGTATGTTAAGAGAAATATTGCTCTGCTCGGAGGGTGCCTATTGGATTTCTGTCATAACTGCAAAGTTTTGACTGTATTTATACACATTCCAGCAATAATATGGAATCCGCATACGAAGTGACGGTAATGAGACATCTATACACCCTATGACTGTAGCAGCCATTTTGTGTATAATTTTACGGCATGAAGGAACTGATAATCCTCTACATCTGTGATCTTATTATTGGAGATCCGCGGTGGCTACCTCATCCCATCAGGTGTATAGGGAGATTTATTACCGCTATAGAAAGCCTTGTCAGGAGATTTACAAACTCTCCCTTCTCCGAAAGGGTCGGAGGGGGGGGAGTGGTCTTTACAGTTGTTATTTCAACATTCATTCTTTCCAGTCTGTTTGTAACAGCCTTGAATCCCTTAAAAGATATTTTGCTGTTGAACCAACTGAATCTTTACCACCTTTTAATAGGCATAGCAGGCTCCTTTACCATAGCTCTCAGGTCTTTGATAGTGGATACAATGGGGGTTTTAAGGGCAGTGGGAAGGGGAGAAATAGAACTGGCAAGAAAGAGGCTCTCCTATTTGGTGGGAAGGGATACGGAAAGGCTTGATGAAAACGGTATCATAAGGGCTACTGTTGAGACAATTGCAGAGAATGCCTCCGATGGTGTTGTGGCCCCCCTCTTTTATTTTGCCCTTGGCGGCTTTCCCCTGGCAATGGCCTACAAGGCGGTAAACACCCTTGACTCAATGCTCGGATACAAAAACGAAAGATACAGATACTTTGGCTTTATAGCAGCCAAGGTTGATGATATTGCCAACTATCTGCCTGCCAGAATAACAGCAGCTCTTATTCTTGCTGCCGCCATGCTGTTGAGAATATTTTTCAGGGGAGTCAGAATCAAAAAGGCCGTCAGGATACTTTTAAGGGACGGACGGAAGCATCCCAGCCCAAACGCGGGAATACCAGAGGCTGCAATGGCAGGAGTTCTTGGCGTGGTCCTTGGAGGTCCTTCATACTATGGAGGGCAGCTTCATGAAAAGCCTTATATCGGTAGTGGCAGAGAGGAGTTAAGACCGAGGGATGGATTTCTGGCAGAGGGGATTCTCTTTTTATCGGGCAGTATGGCTGTTGTATTGTTTGTGGTACTCACTCTTCTGATAAATTCTCTGTAAGTATTTCAGCCACTATTTCTGCCCCTTTGACAGTAAGGTTTTTACATCCTTCGGCAGGATCTTGTCTGTATTGCTTCATCCTTTCAAGGATATCCTTACATACCATAGCGCCGGCCGTTTCTCTCAGAGATTCAACAAACAGTATGGAAAGGTACTTGCATAAAGAGTCGTCCTCCTCGGGTGAGATTCTGCCTGTAAAAAGGCCTATAGCCATGATCCCTCCGGAGAATACTCCGCAGGGACCTGTCCTGTCTACCATACCGCCACAGAATCCTGTTGTTAATCTCAGAGTCTCAAGGGGTATGTCAGGAGAGAAGATATCCGTTACTGCCTTTAAGAGGGCTTCGGTACAGCAGAAACCACTGTCAAAGTATCTTCCTGCCAGAGTGGCTGTTTCGTTGACCCTTCTGTCTCTATCTTCAGCAGTGGTGATGGTGATATCCTTCATCTTCGCTTTTAATCTGACAGTATAAACCGTTTTGTTCGCATTCGGCACATTCAAGCTGCAAAACCGTGTGAACAATGCCCATTTCTGTAAGTCTTCTTTCGATTTCCTTCCGTATCTCGTCAGCCTCACTCAATCTTTGATCACTGACCCAGATATGGGCTGAAAAGGCCGGTCTGCCATGAGAGATTGACCAGAGGTGGATATCATGTACACCCTGCACACCTGGTACATCAAGGATGGTTTTTGTTATCTCCTGAACATCAAACCCCGATGGAACAAGCTCCAGGAAGACCCAGAGGGCATCTCTTACAACCCTTATGCCGCCTGCAAGCACAAGCAGACCCACAATAAAGCTTGCTATGGGATCTGCGTATCTGAATCCGGTATAGTAGATTACCACTCCAGCTATCACAACTCCGACAGATGCCAGCAGGTCTCCCATAATATGTAACCAGGCACTCTTTATGTTCAGATCATGATGTCCTCTGCTAAGGATGAGCGCCATTATACCGTTTCCTATCAATCCTGCTATGGCTACCGTAAGCATAAGGGATGCCTTGATCTCAGGAGGTGAGAGAAATCTGTGATAGCTTTCGTAAAATATATACCCTGCAACAGCAAGGAGACTCAATCCGTTTATGATTGCAGCCAACAGACCAATCCTCTGGTATCCGTATGTTGCCCTGTAATCAGAGGGCCTTCTGGATACTACTGCGGCAAGTAGACTCAGGGCGATAGCAAAGGCATCGGTCAGAACATGACCGGCATCACTAAGCAGGGCAAGGCTGTTACTGATCAGACCGCCTATAACCTCACCGATTAGTATTACCAGTGATATTATCAGTGCCCAGAGTAGACGCCTTTCGTTGTTCATTTCTGTCGGGTCCTTTTGGCCTCCTCCCATAGTTCATCCATCTCCCGAAGTGAGAGATCGGAGAGCCTTTTCCCCCTCTTCTTGGCATTCTGCTCTATGTATCTGAAACGGTTCATGAACCTGTCTGTACTTTTTCTCAGGGCATCCTCGGGATTAATGCCCAGAAATCTCGAGATGTTTACGATGCTGAATAGAAGATCGCCTATTTCATTCTCGATCTCTTGTTGATCTGCAGACTCTATCGCCTTTTTTAACTCGGTTAGTTCTTCCTGAAGTTTATCGTAAACATCCTCTGCCCGTTCCCAGTCAAATCCCACACGGGATGCACGCTCCTGGATACGTTGTGCCCTTAGAAGAGCTGGAAGACAGCGGGGAATCCCTTCCAGAACAGATTCCTTTAACTTACCTTCTCTCTTTTTATGCTCTTCCCATCTGTCAATCACCTCTTCTGAGGATGTCACCCTGTCATCTGCAAATACATGGGGGTGCCGGCTTAGCATCTTCTCCGTAATATGTTCAAGAACATCGCGTATATCAAACTCACCCTTCTCCTTTGCAATCCGTGCATGGAATATTATCTGAAAAAGAAGATCTCCCAGCTCCTCCTTTATCTTTTCAGGTGCATTCTCTTCAAGGGCCTCAAGCAGCTCGTATGCCTCCTCTATCAGAAAAGGCTTGAGACTCTCCCTTGTCTGTTCCCTGTCCCAGGGACAGCCTTCCTCAGAACGGAGTCTGTCCATTATCTCCACAAGCCTTTCAAATGAAAAATTAGAGCTCAAACACCCCTCCTGTCACCATAGATATACTTATGAAGCTGTAGATTAAGTCTAACGTTGAGTCTGTCCTGAAGTATCCACTCTGCAAGCTCCTCAGGAGCAAGTACCCCTTTAGCAGGCGATAGCAGTACCCTGCCTCCTCTTAATCCGTGGCGTAAGAGAATCTCCTTTGTCCACTCATAATCTGTTTTGTTTGTTATTACAAACTTTATCTCATCACGGGTACGAAGTCTGTAAAGATTGGCCATATCCATTCTGTCCGAGTATCCGCTTCCCGGGGTCTTTATATCGAGGATTGTAATTGCCCTGGGATCTATTGCGTCGATGTTTTTTGTGCCATTTGTCTCTACCAGTACTGTAAAACCTGAATCACATAGTGCTGTTATAAGATGTGTTGTGGCCTCCTGCAGCAGTGGCTCACCACCTGTGACCTCAACAATCCTGACGCCTGAGTCTTCTGCCTTTTTAACAAGCTCTTCAACAGTGGCGCTCTTTCCTTCCTCTTCGTAGGCATAACTGGTATCACAATAATTGCATCGGAGGTTACATCCTGACAGTCTTATGAAAAAGCAGGGTCTTCCTGCAAAGGTTGATTCTCCCTGAATGCTGATGAATGTCTCTGAGACCTGAAGCTCCTTACTCTTCATTACAACGTCCTGCTCCGAAAATCTCCCTCAGTGCCTCTGCTACCACTTCCGGGACAAGCCCTTCGAGAGAGCCTCCATAGGATGCAATCTCCTTTATCATTGTGGAGGATAGGAAGGAATACTCCTCCGAAGGCATCATAAATACCGTCTCTATCTCCGAGTCCAACCTCCTGTTCATAAGTGCCATCTGTAGCTCGTATTCAAAGTCCGAGACAGCCCTTAGCCCCCTTACAATGGCAACGCCGCCTCTTTTTCTTACGTAATCGACCAGAAGGCAGTCAAAGGCCTCTATCTTTATACGATCTAATCCCTGAAGAGATTTTTTAATCAGCTCAATCCTGCGGTTAATATCGAAAAGGGGCCTCTTCTTCGGATTTGTGGCAACAGCCACAATTACCTCGTCAAATATCCTGAGGCTTCTTTTCACAATATCAATGTGCCCGTTTGTAATCGGATCAAATGTTCCTGGACAGATGGCAAGCCTTTTCATTATCCTCCTCTTTTGTAGGTGGTTATAGCCGTGTCTCCGTACCTATACCTCTTTTTTACGGTCAAAGAGCCAACCTGCTCTGGTAAGGTCCTTTTGGCAAAGTGTTCTATTATTATCATTCCACCGCTTTGAAGTAGAGGGGTCTTTCCAAGCAGTGGAAGAATTTTCATTATATCATCTGACTGGTATGGTGGGTCAATAAAGATGAAGTCAAAGACCTTATTTTCCTCTATAGCCTTTTTAATGTAATTGAAGGCTGCCATTTTATAAACACTGACCTGATTCTGGAATCCTATATTTCTGGCTACCTTCTTAATGAGATTACATCTAATGGGATTGGTCTCCACAAATATTGCCTTCTTCGCTCCCCTGCTCAGAGCCTCCATACCCACTGCGCCGGTACCTGCATACAGATCGAGAAAAACAGAGCCATGGATAGCTTCACCAATAATATTAAAGATCGCCTCCCGTACCTTTGCTGCAGTTGGTCTTACCGGAGAGCGCGGAGTGTGTGCAGCTACCTTCAGTTTTCGTCCCTTTGCCTTTCCTGCTGTAATGCGCATCCTTTTATTTCCTGAATTCAGCGATAAGAGTTCATATGGGTGGTATATTTTCCCTTCCAGAGCATTTAACCTATTCCAGCGGAGGATTTATAATCAAAGAGTCCTCTCTATCGGAGTCCTTTATATGGACAATACGGCCCTGTACCTCCAGTCTTCCCTCTGCAAAGAGCTTTATTGCATAGGGAAATATCCTGTGTTCCTGCTTCAAAATCCTCTCGGAGAGTGTCTCTTCGGTATCATCATGATAAACCGGCACAGCTGCCTGAATAATGACAGGACCTGTATCCACACCTTCATCAACAAAGTGAACAGTACAGCCGGATATTTTTACACCGTACTGAACAGCCTGAGCCTGACCGTGTAGTCCAGGAAACGACGGCAGTAGTGCGGGATGGATGTTCATTATTCTCATGGGGTAGGCATCAATGAGCGGCTTCTTTACAACCCTCATGAAACCCGCCAGGATTACAAGCTCCACAGAACGAGACTTAAGCTCTTCGGCAATCTTCCTGTAGTATTCGTCTCGTGAGGAATACTCCTTTGGCTGCATAATAAGATAGGGAATATTATTGTTTTTAGCCCTCTCGATGGCGTATGCATCGGGATTGTCAGTAATCAGTACCTCGACAGAGGCAGGCAGATAGCCGGTCTTGATGGAATCAATTATTGATTGAAAGTTAGATCCTCTGCCTGATGCAAGAACACCTAATTTAAGCATTGTCTCCCCCTGTAGTAGTGACTAATTTGTTGTATATCCAGCCTATAAAAAAGCCGCTTATCAGACCGTCAAGAAATCCATAAAGCAGCCCCAGAAAGCTTCCAACCGGACTGATGCTGTATCCGGGGTAGATAGATTCTGCAAGGGTCTTAAGAAACAGTTCTGCATACCCGGTGAAGAAACTCAGCCAGGTGGTGATGAATAGAGATACACCCCATACGATTCCTAATGCTGTACCTAAAAATATCGGTCTAAGTTTCATTGTTTTCCCTTTTCAAGACTCATGTCATAAAGGGTTTTCTGACTGAGACCGTATTGTGCAGCAACCCTTTTGACTGCCTCCTTTCTTCCGGAACCCTGTTTCATAAGGGCAAGAACCTCTTCCACAGCCTCTTCAACTGTTAACCCTTCGGTCTTGTGTCCTTCAACAATAATAACATATTCGCCGGCAATACTCCTTTGCTCCAGTCGTTCTATAACTTCTGACAGAGAGCCTCTGAAGAGCTCCTCGTTCAACTTTGTCATCTCATGGCATACGCAGCATGCCCTATCGCCTAACACCTGAAGCATATCCTCAAGGGTATCAAGCAGTCTGTGAGGTGCCTCGTAAAAAACCACTGTCCTATGTTCTCTCTTTAGTTCTTCGAGGGCCTTCTTTCTCTGGGAATGCTTTGGAGGCAAAAAGCCGATGTAGACAAACTCATTTGTATCAAGTCCCGACACAGAGAGGGCTGTAATAATAGCAGAAGGTCCTGGAATGGGAATCACCTCAATGCCTTCTTCTATTGCCCTTTTTATAACGACTGATCCAGGGTCTGAGATGCCCGGGGTTCCTGCATCTGTGACAAGGGCAACATCAATTCCCTCATTAAGCCGTTTTATTATCTCTTCGGCCTTTACCTTCTCTTTGGCTCCCCAGTAACTTGTCAGTGGTTTTGAGATTCCGTAATGGGTAAGCAGTTTCCTCGTATGTCTCGTATCCTCGGCAGCGATAAGATCCACCTCTTTCAGTATCCTTATGGCCCTGAAGGTTATATCCTCAAGGTTACCAATCGGTGTGGATACAATGTAAAGTATTCCTTTCATTTACTTTATAAATCTGTCTTTAAATCTGTTAAGCCACATAATGTGGCTCTGCTCTTCGTTAATTATCTCATCCACCACCTCGGACTCCTTAACAGCCTTTTTAAGTCCCAGAAAATACAGAAGAGTCTCCTTTTCAAAACCAAGGGCAAAGTTTACGGCATCCTCCACACTTTGGATATTCTGCATCTTTGTCAGTGCCTTGTCCGAGCCAAGGAAGAACTCTGATTCCACAAAGGCCCTCATGTACTCTGACACATCATCCCAGCCTTCGGGCTCCTGCTCACCTACAATATCTTTCAGTTCCTTGAATCTCTCTTCGTGAACGATCTCCTTCTTTGCAAGTGTCTCAAAGAGGTCTTTTAGTTTGTCCTCATCTTTGAATTTTTCAGCCATCTCAGTGTAGAATTTGTACCCCAGCTGTTCGGTTCTGATTGCCTGTTCAATAACCTCTGAAACAGAAAACTTTTCCATAAAATCCTCCTTTAATGATTGGTTGTCTCTGTGTAAGCCTTTAGTTTTTTATCCGCAGCAATTATCTCCTCTACATCTTCACCACGTAGCTCCCAGGAATAAGAGCCATTGGAGTTACGTCTTAGTGTAATGCGTGTGGGTTTTTTCGGAGTAAATTGAACAATCTCCGGATTTTCGCTCACTTTAAAGGTATCCTCTTTTGCCTGGGGTCTTTTGCAGGAGTATATCATAACCAGAAACAGCAGCAGTGAAAGCAACAAGATCCGTCTCAACGCACCCTCCCTGTTGATTGAAAGTTGTTTTAACAAGTTACATTAATCGGTTTATAGAAATCAATAGCTTCTGTATCTGTTTGTAATGGGAAATCTCCTGTCTCGTCCGAATGCTCTTGGCGTGATCTTTATGCCAGGAGGAGCCTGCCTTCTTTTGTATTCGCTTCTGTCTATCATATCAATCACCTTCCTGGCACAATCCACCTCACAGCCTGAGCTGACAATCTCGTCAAAGCTTCTGTCTTCCTCAATGTATGCCTTCAGAATGGGATCGAGAACCTCATAAGGAGGAAGAGTGTCGGTGTCCTTCTGATCCGGTTTTAGTTCTGCCGAGGGCTCTTTCCAGAGCACTCTTTCCGGAATAAGTGGCTCCGAGGCCTTTTTGTTTCGCCACTCGGCAAGTCTGTACACCATGGTTTTCGGTACATCCTTTATTATTGCAAAGCCTCCTGCCATGTCACCGTAGAGGGTGGCATACCCCACTGACATTTCGGATTTGTTTCCTGTGGTCAGGACAAGCCAGCCGAATTTATTCGAGACAGCCATAAGCAGATTTCCCCTGATTCTTGCCTGTATGTTCTCTTCGGTTACATCCGGCTCTAAACCTTTAAAGATCTCTTTAAGGGCTGACAGATAGGTTTCGAATATCTCTGTGATAGGAATCTCGGTCATTTCTATTCCAAGATTCTTTACCAGTGCTTCCACATCTTCTCTGCTTTCTCTGGATGTATAGGGAGAGGGCATGAATATGCCTTTGACATTGTTTTTGCCAAGGGCATCTACCGCAATGGTGGCAACCAGGGATGAGTCAATACCACCGCTTAGTCCGATCAAAACCTTTTTGAAACCGTTTTTATGGACATAGTCCTTTGTGCCGAGCACAAGTGCCGAGTATACCTCTTCCGGTTCTTCCAAAGGAGGGGTGGGGTGGTATTTAAGATTTATCCTCTTTTTCTGAAGCAGCTTTGTCGTAACGGTTATTCCTCTGACAGCATCCTCCTCAAGATAGAGCACCTCCTGCCGACGTCGTGGATCATGCAGTCTTGTCATGAAGACAGAGTCAAGATCAAGATCAATGAGTATCAACTCCTCAGAGAATGCCTTTCCGCTATAAAGGAGTTCTCCCTTTTCGTCAAACACAAGGCTTTGACCGTCAAAAACCAGCTCATCCTGTCCGCCCACGGCATTAAGATAGGCTATAATTACGGTGTTGTCTGATGCTCTGGTGGAGAGCATTCTCTTCCTGAATGAGGACTTTCCTATATGGTATGGAGATGCATTTATGTTTATAATCAGCTCTGCGCCTGCAAGAGACTGGACTCTTGATGGACCTTCCGGATACCAGATATCCTCGCATATATTGATTCCTACCAGGGCGTTTCCAATACGATACAGCGAGGGGATATCACCTGCCTGGAAATACCTCATCTCAACAAAGACTCCGTAGTAAGGCAGAAACATCTTATGATATATGTCTTTAATCTCTCCGTCGTGCACGACAGCAGCGGCATTGTATATGTCACTTTCCTTGTCAACAAAGCCGATTATGGCAACAATATCCTTAACATCTTTTGTTATT
>JALUAR010000235.1:1541-1941 GCA_027050975.1 Thermodesulfovibrio sp. | reverse complement strand
CTTCTATCGTTTTAAAATTATTGCCTTGGTGCATACAATATTATGGCTTGGGGCAGTGGGGCTTCTCTGGTATTACTGGAAGATTTTACCATGGTATAAATATGTCTCAGTGCCCATTTTAGGCTTCACGACGCCAACACCCTCCGCTATATTTGAATCCTACGAAAAGTACGTGGAAAGGTGGAAAGATATAACAGGATACGAAAAAAAGCGAACAGATTAAAAAATCTTGCAAAGTTTTTGAATGAGATAAAAAAAGCTGTACAGTGCTAGTATTTACCCGACAGTTCAACTCCTTGGCAATGATTTCGTTTAACTTACTGGCTGTGGCATCTGTTCTTTGACAATTTCTCATCCTTTATCTAAAGTCCACAACGATTCCCATCCGATATTATAGGCC
>JALUAR010000235.1:0-1531 GCA_027050975.1 Thermodesulfovibrio sp. | reverse complement strand
CTTAAGCTATGGCAACTACACTTACACCTATACTGCCAATGGTGAGCTTTTAACCAAGACCAGCGGAGGACAGACTACAACATACAACTATGATGTGCTCGGCAATCTGCTGGCGGTCACACTGCCTGATGGGACGCTGATTGAGTATGTCATTGATGGAAGAAATAGGCGCATAGGTAAGAAGGTAAATGGAGTACTTATACAGGGCTTCCTCTATGGCGACCAGCTTAATCCTGTAGCCGAGCTTGACGGCACTGGCAACGTAGTTGCGCGCTTCATCTACGGCACCAAGGCCAACGTGCCCGATTACATGGTGAAGGGAGGTGCAACCTACCGGATAATAAGCGACCACCTTGGCAGCCCAAGACTTGTTGTTGATGTTTCTACAGGCACTGTCGTCCAGCGAATTGACTACGATGAATTTGGCAACGTACTTCTTGACACCAACCCGGGTTTCCAACCCTTTGGGTTCGCGGGTGGCATCTACGACGTTGATACCGGCCTTGTAAGATTCGGCGCAAGGGACTATGATCCCGAGACTGGAAGATGGACGGCAAAGGATCCGATAAGGTTCGGGGGTAGTGATGCAAATCTATACCGCTATGCTCTCGGGGATCCAGTTAATCTCTATGATCCTGATGGGGAAATAGTTCCAGCTGTTATAGCCGTTGCGGCTACTGCATGGGTTCTAACTGAGGTCTCATTATCCATTTATGATTTAATCAGTACGGTAGATACTTGGCTCGATCCATGTGCTAGTTTGTCAGAGAAAACTTTGGTTTCGACTTTATTCTTGGCAGGTCTTGTAGGACCTGGCGGTGGTGGGGCATCTAGTGCAAAATTCGCTGCAAAGCGAGTACAAAAGCAAAGAGTGTTGCTACAAAATGGTTAGGTAAAGACGCACGTGTTATTATCAACAAAGCTGGCGACAGAGTATTCTTATCAAAAGATGGGGCGAGACGGATTCGTTTTGATATGAAACGTCCTTACCCACATGAGAGTCCGCATGCGCATGTAGAAGAATTGATTAATGGTAAATGGGAAAGCATTCGAATCTATCCAAAAGATGTGCCGAAAAAATGAGGAGAGGTGTTATGAGAATACTTGATTTAGATAGTAATAGAAAACTCCATAATATAATTTTATACCTCACAATGTCGGAAGCTATGGAACTAAGAAGCAAGATGGATAGCATTATCGAGAGACCTGGTGCTGATAACCATGAGCACATTCCGAGCGAAGATTATCAAAAAGAAATAACTATATGTATTTATGATGAAAAAAATCTTGAAGGTTTCGATGAACGATCTAAGAAGCTTATCTTGGAAGACGAGTAGATGTCTGATAGGAAATGTGGAGAGGTGTCAGGGCTTGACATTTGACTTCGAGCAATCATTGGAAAAATAGGAGAAATAGAGGGACACCCCCTAATTAATTCCATACAACGCCCTGACCGGCGCGGTGGTCTACAGCTTCAGCTATGACGGTAACGGCCGTCTCGTCCAGATAACCGACGGCGACGGCAACGTGA
>JALUAR010000234.1 GCA_027050975.1 Thermodesulfovibrio sp. | reverse complement strand
GGGTATCACATAGTGAATCTTCTGATACATATGGTGAACGGGCTACTGGTATATCTGCTGGTGGTATACAGCTTCAGGACACCATGGCTGAGGGGTAGTAAACTGAATGCAGAGTTTGTGGGGCTATTCAGTGGATTGTTGTTTGTGAGTCATCCGGTGCAGACGCAGGCAGTGACATATATAGTGCAGAGGTATGCCTCGCTGGCAACGCTGTTTTATCTGCTTTCACTGCTATTGTATATCAGGTGGAGATTGGGAGGTGAAGGAGGCGGAGGAAGGCTGTGGTGGTATATAGGCAGTGTGGTGGCGGCAGTTTTGGCGATGAAGACGAAGGAGATAAGCTTTACATTGCCAGTGATGGTGGCAATGTATGAGTTTATGTTTTTTGAGGGGCCGAGGAGGAGGCGGATAGTTTATCTTGTGCCTTTGATGCTGACGATGCTAATAATACCGCTTAGTCTTTTGGGGATAAACCGGCCGTTAGGGGAGATCATAGGCAATGTGGATAAGGCAACAATGGTGGCAAAGGAGATGTCGAGGCTTGATTATCTGTTTACAGAGTTCAGGGTGATAATAACATATATAAGGCTTATATTTTTACCGATAAACCAGAATCTTGATTATGACTATCCAGTGTATCAGAGTTTTTTTGATATAGAGGTGATGGGGTCATTTGTGGTGCTTGTAGGGATATTTTTGACAGGTGTGTATTTTATCAGGCGTTCAAGGGCAGGCAGGAGGGAGTTAAGGTTAACAGGGTATGGGATAATGTGGTTTTTTATCACTTTGTCAGTGGAGTCGAGCCTGATACCGATACCAGATGTAATATACGAGCACAGGCTGTATCTGCCGATGGTGGGTGTAGTGTTAGTGGCAGTAGTAGGGGCATTTGTGTTGAGGGAGAGGATTGGTCAAAAGGCTGTGGTGACGGCAGTGTTGACGGTAGCAGTGATAGCTCTGGCAGTAACGACGCATGCAAGGAACAATGTGTGGAGGGATGAGCTAATATTCTGGCAGGATGTGGTCAGAAAAAGCCCTTATAAGGCAAGAGTGTATAATAACCTGGGACAGATCTACACAAAAAGAGGAATGTTAAAGATGGCAATGCAGGCATTTAAAACAGCAATCAGGCTGAGGCCGAATCATGCCGGAACTCATTACAACCTTGGCAATACATACATGTCTCTGGGTGACATAGATAGGGCTATAGAAGAATATAAGATAGCAATAAATCTAAACCCAAACTATTTGGAAGCGCATACAAACCTTGGCATAGCCTATAAGAGAAAGGGTCGTATTAATGAGGCAATTAAAGAGTATCTGTTTGTTCTCAAATTAAAACCTGATTTTGCTGTGGTCCATTATAATCTGGCTAATGCATATTATGCCCTGGGAATGAAAGAACTGGCACTGAAGCATTACAGGGAAGCAAAAAGGTTGATGCCCGAATTAAGAATTCCTTATATGGGTAATTAAAACAAGATTCTTTTTTTATGAATAAAATTGTATGAATTGATATAGCGGAATAGATAGTGATATATTTTTAGACTATGGCCAGCAATCATAATAAAGCCCATACAAAAAGAGATTTCATAGAAAAAAGAGTTGTCCATTTTTTTTTAATCCTTCTCTTTGCACTTCTAAGCTACTCAAACACCTTTCACGTTCCCTTCCTCTTTGATGATATTCCCAACATAGTGGAGAACCCTGTGATCAGGGATTTAGGGAACTTTCTGAACGCAGGTCAGCTGAAGGCGAGCAGATATATAGGCAAGCTCAGCTTTGCCCTGAACTATAGGATGCATGGGCTTGAAGTGATGGGGTATCACATAGTGAATCTTCTGATACATATGGTGAACGGGCTACTGGTATATCTGCTGGTGGTATACAGCTTCAGGACACCATGGCTGAGGGGTAGTAAACTGAATGCAGAGCTGGTGGGGCTAT
>JALUAR010000233.1 GCA_027050975.1 Thermodesulfovibrio sp. | reverse complement strand
TGATATGCCCCCAAAAGTGAGACAGGAGTTATGAGAGAGATTACTGCCACGCGCCCTAAATTTGAGACACCTGTTATGTCAGTTGCTGTAGTATTCATCCCAGACCTCCATGGGAGTTCTGTATCCAGGGGCAGAATGAGGTCTTTGGGTATTATAACTCCTTACCCACTCATGTATTTTCTGACGAGCATCCCGCAGTGTCTCAAACTCCTCCCTCTGAAGCAGTTCATCTCTCATGGTGCCTTGATAACTCTCAATATGGCCATTACTGAAAGGCTGTCCAGGTGGTATCACCTCCTCTCTTATTCTCCATTTCCTTATTACCTTCTGAAACTTCCAGGATCTGAACTCAGGCCCATCATCCCGTCTGAACACCCTCGGAGGGCCATACTGCCTGCAAAGACTGTCAAGATAAGAGGCAATAGTCCTGCCAGGCAGAGAGAACTCCACAGGAGGCTCAAAGCCTCTGCGGGTAAATACATCCAGCACATTGAATATTCTGAATCCTCTGCCAGAGGTAATTTTATCATGCAGGAAGTCTCCTGCCCATACATGCCCTGGAAACTCCGCCTCTGTGGCCTCAAAGGGCTGTGTGGGTTTAGAATGTTTTCTACCAGATACTACAGGTGGTTTCTGCAGTCCAGTACAGCGGTAGAGCCTGTAAACCTTCTTGTGATTTATCTTTATACCCTGTTTTCTGAGTTCAGCCCATATCAGTCTATATCCCCAGGCAGAGTGCTTAAAGGCTATGTCTTTTATTGCCTCAAGCAGTTCAGTGACATCTTTTGTGTTTTTACGATAAAAAGAAGCCCTTGGGATATTAAATCTTCTGCAGAGAACTGTTATAGGGACATTGAACTGAGTATGAAGTTGTTGAATAAGCATTTTTATCTCCTGCCTGCTCAGAGATTTTTTTTAATGATGTCAGTAAGAGCCTGGATTTCAAGTTCTTTTTCAGCAAGGAGTCTTTTTAGTCTGGAGTTTTCTTCCTCAAGTGCCTTAAGACGTTTTGCTTCAGAGGCAGAGAGGCCCTTGTACTTCTGTCTCCAACGGTATATGGTGTTAGGGTTGACACCGTACTTTCTGGCCACTGCCGAGACAGAATTGCCAGGCAGATCTGCCTCGGCAATGATTTTGATGATCTGGTCAATAGAGAACTTATTTGGTCTCATTGCCATGCTCCTCCTTCTAATTAAAATTCTACATAATTGGTGTCTCATTTTTGGGGAGCACTTCAGCAGTATAGAGCGACTGCTTAATTAAGCAGGGAGGAGGTGAAAGTAATGAAGAGAGCTTTTGTGATCATTGCAATGGTAGTAATGGTGCTGGCTTCGACCATTGCAGAAGCAGGATCAACAGGTTTTTTCAAGAAGAGGATGTGGGCAAGGCATGAGCATGGCATTAATGGAGTGATCAGATGTTTTAAGGAGGCGGCATCGCCTGCAGAGTATGAACCATACATATTTGATATTGTATCAGCTGAGACTAACCTGATAGCCGCAGGAATCAGCCCCAATGATAAGAGATTTGTAGGAAGATTGGGAATGGGTATAAGGACAAGGGCAGACTATCCGCTGCTTGGATACAGGCTGCTGAAGTGGAAGTTTCAGAGGCTGACAGGGATTGAGCTCAGACCTGAAGGACCATTTGTTGGAGAACACTACAGGGTAAGATCCCGCAGCGGTGAGTTTAAGGGAACAGTCAGGTTTAAGGTTTATGACTACTGAGCAAGTAACATAAAAGGAGGTAAGCACAATGGGAAGGACAAGGAAGATTGTATCCGTGGTAATGGTGATGATGCTTATGGTAGTGGGCTTAGTGGGGATGTATACAGAAGACACAGATGCAGCAGAGACCACAGTGATAGTTGACCTTCAGAAGAAAATAAAGAGAGACCTTAAGGAAATTAACAAAATAGCCCGGGAGAGGGATACGAGAGTTGAGTCACTTGAGAAGGAGATCAAGAAGGTAGT
>JALUAR010000232.1 GCA_027050975.1 Thermodesulfovibrio sp. | reverse complement strand
ATCTATAAGTAGAGGAGGGTAATTTAATGAAACTATTTAATTTGAGACCCATCCTTTTGATTAGTTTCCTTATGATTATATCTGTTATCGCTAATTGTGGCGGGGGCGGAGGTGGTGGAGGTAGTAGCAGTAGTAACCCACCGTCTCAACCAACTAATGTATCAGTATCAGGCATAGTTACATTTGACTATGTGCCTGCCACTCAAACATCTGGCCTTGATTATTCAAGTACATATCAGAAACCTGCCCGTGGAGTTGTTGTAGAAGCAATAAACGCCTCTGATTCATCAGTACTTGATAGTACAACTACAGATAGTTCGGGATACTATACTTTAACTGTACCAGTTAATACAGATGTGATTATAAGGGTAAAGGCTCAGATGCTTAAAACAGGCACACCCTCATGGGATTTCCAGGTTGTTGATAATACAAATAATAAGGCCCTTTATGCCATGCAGAGTGCATCTTTCAATTCAGGGACAACTGATATTACTAACAAGGATTTAAATGCCTCTTCTGGCTGGGGAGGGACAGGATATTCATCTACAAGAGTGGCTGCTCCATTTGCCATCCTTGATGTGGTTTATCAGGCAGTTCAGAAGGTAATTTCAGCAGACCCTACAGTGACATTCCCTCAGTTACTAATAAACTGGAGTGTCAATAATGTTCCCAATGAAGGTGATAAGACACTGGGACAAATAGGTAGTTCTCATTATGACCCGAATGAAAAGGAGCTATATATCCTTGGAAAAGAAGATAATGATACAGATGAGTATGATGATCATGTTATAGCTCATGAATGGGGGCATTATTTTGAAGATAGATTCTCAAGAAGTGATTCCTTTGGGGGCTCTCATGTCGCTGGAGATAAGCTTGATCCGAGAGTTGCCTTTGGAGAAGGTTTTGGAAATGCTTTCTCAGGTATGGCTACTGATGACCCTTATTATATAGACACATCTGGTATATTTCAAGGAAATACAGGTTTATTTATGGATTTAGAAGACAATGATTCTGACCCTGTATCTGTGGGCTGGTATAGTGAAGAATCCATCCAAAGCATTCTCTATGACCTGTATGACAGTGTGGATGACGGAGTAGATACGGTCTCATTTGGATTTCAACCTATCTATGATGTACTGGTCAATGAGCAGAAAAATGCAGATTCGTTTACTACCATCTTTTCATTTATCTCCTTTCTGAAAAATCGGTATACACCCAATCCTACCATACTGGCAGGGATAAACAGTCTGCTTGCATATGAAAACATTACCACTACCGCAGTTGATGAATGGGATAGTACAGAGACAGAGGTAAACGATGGTGGCAATCCAGATTCTCTTCCAGTTTATACAAAACTCACAGTAGGTGGTCCTGCTGTACAGATATGTGGTAGCGGAGAGTTCGGCTATCCAAATAAGCTGATGAATATCAGATTTTTTTATTTTGAGATAACAACGCAGGGAAGTTATACTATAACAGCTGTGCCTGTTTTGTTGGATGGTAATCCTGCAATTGGCCTATCTTCAAAAGGACAAGATGTCGGCTTTGCAAATAATGGTGCTAATGGTGCTATTGAAACACTAACAGTCACCCTGTCTCCTGGGTATTATGTTGGAGAGATATCCGAGGTTGACAATCTGACAGGGGTATATACAGGGGAATCATGTTTTAATGTCAGCCTCAACTAAATACCATTAAATGGAGGATAATATGAAAGAGATTCGTAAAATTTATAAAATGTCTTTGGTTTTAACCATAAGCCTGCTTCTGACAGGTCTTCTTGCCTGCACGAGTAATTCCAGAGAACTTATTACAAAAGAAATTCCCGTATCTGGTAAGCCAGTAGCTCCAGTATCTATATCCTATACAGTGCCTGAAAAAGCAGATGTTGGAGAAAGCATAACAGTAACTGTCAGTTTTAAACTTCTCTCTGATGCTGAAAAGGTAACTCTTAAACTAACTCCTGATAAGGGCATG
>JALUAR010000231.1 GCA_027050975.1 Thermodesulfovibrio sp. | reverse complement strand
TTCTACTTCAAATGAACAGGATTATCGCCTCTGTACAGGAGAAGTTCTTTAATAAGTCAAAAGTGCTTACCTATTTGATAAGGATAAATGGAATTGAAAATATAAGAAGAGTTGGTGAGTGGTTTGGAAAGAAGTGGAAAGAGTACAGAAGTATAGCTGAAAATTACAGAAGAAAAATAAGTCCTATCGGGTATAGGGTTGAAAATGGGTATGCGGTTTTAAAAGTAAGAGATATTGAAAGAAGTACTTACAGAGGAGACGTTTACTCCCTTGAGACAGAAAACTCATGTCTTATATCTTCGTACGGAATATTTATACACAACTGTTTCCCAAAAGACGTAAAAGCATTTATAAAGATTGCAGAAGACCACGGAGTTGATTTTGGTCTTTTAAGGGAAACTGAGAAGATAAATCAAGAGAGAAGAATTAAGTTTGTTGAAAAGATAGAAAGTGTCTTGTGGGTTAATAAGGACAAAAACCTTGCAATTTGGGGACTTGCATTTAAACCGAACACTGATGATATAAGGGAATCCCCTGCAATTGATATAGTAAGACAGCTTGATGAAGCAGGGGCTAATCTCAGGCTTTACGACCCGAAAGCTGAGGAAAACTTTAAGCAACTTTTCCCTGAGAAAGAGAACATAAAATACGTACAGGATAAATACGATGCTGTAAAAGATGCAGACGCACTTATCATAATAACAGACTGGGATGAGTTTAAAGAAGCTGATTTAGAAAAGGTTAAAGAGCTTATGAGACTTCCAATTATTATAGATGGAAGAAACATATACGAACCAAAAGAAGTGAGAGAAAAAGGATTTGAGTATTATCCCATTGGAAGACCTCAGGAGAAGATTTGTTAAGACAAAGGGACGGAAACGTCCCTTTTTTTTATATTAGTCTATTTCTCTGTGCATTTGTGATTGTTGTTGCAAGGGTAATATCCCTTGGGAACTCAGAGCCTCTATTTGTTCTCTGAACTTCAAGTCTATCTGTTTTAAAGAAGTCTTTTATAAATTCAATAGCTTTATCCTGGTCAAATTCTTTACATGAAAATATATCAATGGAAAAGTACTGTTTTTCCGGAAAAGTATGTATACTTATATGGCTTTCTGCGATAATAACAAAACCTGATACACCCCAATCTTCAGGTTTATCTCCACCGTCATATTTAAATACGTAGGGTGGCATAATTTTAGTCATTCCTATTTCTTTTGGAAGAACATCTAAAAACTCAACTATCTTTTCTACACTTGCAAGTGTGTTGTAATCTGCTTCATACCCATCTACCATTAGATGAGGTCCAAATCCTAACAATCCTTTTATCCTCCTGAGCGTAATTGCAAAATATTAAAATATTACAATTTTCTATTTTTGTAAATAGCTTTTTCATAAAGTATTAAAAAAAGTGTTGTTTTGACGAAAGATAAAAAGTAAGATATTTTGTTCTGTAATATTACAGAACCAAGAATTATTTAAGTTAAAGGTTATAAGAGTGTATCATAAGGATTTAAAAGATATTCTAAGAGCAATACCTGTTTCTCCTGCAGAGCTAAAAAAAAGGCTTGGTTATCTTAACCTCTCTATAGAAGAATTAGAAAATTTATTAGAACCTTATATAGATGATAGTTTAATAAATACTATAGTTGATGACTTTATTAGTTATGTAAAACAATTTCCAGAATTTAAGGATATTCTAACAGAAGAAAAGATTGAGAAGTTAAAAGAAAAGCATTTTCATTATATGAAAACTATTTTGACCGAGCCTCTTAGCTTTGATGAAATCATTTTATCTTCTAAGTCAGGGATTATACATGAACGTATAGGTATTAAGCCAAAGTATTATATTAACTTTATAGGTGCTTATCTTGATAAGGTAGTAAGTAAATTAGGGAAAAATTTAGACAGTTATCATCTCTCAATAATTGTTAAGAGATTTTTACTTCATTTGTCTTTTTCAATAGATACATACTTTCATTTGAAAGATAAAGAGTTAAAAAGA
>JALUAR010000230.1 GCA_027050975.1 Thermodesulfovibrio sp. | reverse complement strand
GCTCTATCTGTTCTTTCATTTCTCCTCGTTGCTTTAACAGTTCTTAATTAAAAAAACATCAAAGAGGCTCTTTGTAAAGAGTCATCTGGTGGGCCCACCAGGACTCGAACCTGGGACCAACCGGTTATGAGCCGGTAGCTCTTCCAGCTGAGCTATGGGCCCTGAAGACAAAGTTAATTATAATAGTCTTTGAAGGATTTGGTCAAGTAGCGGATCAGATCACTAATTCGCCAAACTCCGTGGCAACCAGATCCTGCAGAGCTGAGACAGCCTTAAAGGCATGTCTTATAACATCCCTGTCATAAGAGGAAAGTCTGGATGGTTTCAGATAGGTATCAATTTCCTTACCTTCCAATGCCTTTTCAACCTGTGCCTTCAAGGCATAATGCAGAAGTATCTGATAGGCTGATTCGAAATACTCACCGTCATCCCAGTGTATAACCCCTTTTTCGATAAGCTTTGTAAGCCTTTTTAAGGTGGAAGTCTCCCTGACACCTTTCATAAGGGCAAGAATACGAATTGCTTCTACCACAAATATGAGGCCGCTTCTCTTGATATCAAGCTCTCCCTTGTGGGAGCCTTCCTTCTCTGTAATAAATTTTCCCAGAAAACCTATAGGCACACGGTGTGAGCCCTCCTCTTCATGAAGCACCCTGAGCACTTCGTGATGCCCTTCAAGCAGTTTGAAAGAATACTCCTTCAAGGATGTAAAGAGTCTTTCGGGGCCATACACGGGATATGCATCAAAAAGAATAGTGACGTATCTTGAAAGGGCAGGTGTCTGAGTCTCAAACCAGTATTCTATCTGGAGCTTCCACTCCTTAAGGGTTTTCCTCCATGTGGGATTCATTGACATAATATAACCGGGACAGAAAGGATATCCGATTGTGATCAGAGCTTCTGAGAGCCTGCGACTGAATCGGATAAAGTATTCTTCATGCTCATAATAATCCTCTCTATCCTCTATGATCATTCCGTGGTCCTGGTCAGGGCTTAAAAGACTCTCCATACGGCCATGGCTTCCTGAAACAAAGAGACAGAACTCCATGGGAGGTGGACCAAGCTCCTCCTTTATTAGCTGGATGCAACGCCTGTGGATATCATGATTAATGAGGGATAGCATGGTAACAATATCATAGGCGCTTATTCCGATGCTCAGCTTGTCTGCTGCAAGGAAAGAGAGTTTTTCCTTTACAGTTCTTAGCTCTTCAACACTCTTTGCTTCATATACTTCGCTGATGAGCATCATAGGTTCAGGATGTCTCAGTTTCAGGAGTTGTCTCAGAGTAACTATACCTATTACAGCTTTATTTTCCACAACAGGGAGATGCTTGATTCCCTTCTGGTTCAGAACAGAGAGGGCATGATAGATTGTATCATCAGGCCCAAGGGTGATCGGATCAGGAGTCATCAGGGAGGAGATACGGATCTTTCTTAAGTCAACAATATCTTTTATGCCCGAGAGCCAGTTCAGAAGGTCTCGTTCGGTGAGTATGCCCCGGGGAAAGCCCTTTTTATCCGTAATAACAACAGATGAAATGCCTCTTTTTGACATCTCCGCTACCACATTTGAGAGGCACTCCTCAGGCTGGCAGGTATAGACCGGAGATACCATTACAGACCTCAGGCTCTCGCTGTAGGGAAAGGCTTCGAGTCTCTTCAGAGAGTCTCTTGTCTGTTTTAGCTTTTTAAGGGTATCCTGGTCATGAATGGGCTGCTTTTTCATCTTGATATTAGTTTACATAAACTGAGATGATTTTGCTAATCTTTTTCTTGAATCTCTCCAAGAGCATTAAAGCAGATACGGAGTTATTTTCGAGTGGTATGGCAGAGTCTTGCACTTCATTCTCAGAAGCCCTTCTGGCTTGTCCCTCAAACTCCCCAGATTGAGGAAATATATTTTTCTTAACTGGGGATTCAAATCTGTTCAGACTCCACCATACCACTCCTTCCAGCGATTGTCCTTTTTCCTTACCCATAGATCTGGGTATATGCTTCGTTTC
>JALUAR010000229.1:9439-36062 GCA_027050975.1 Thermodesulfovibrio sp. | reverse complement strand
ATGCTCTTAAAATCCTCACTGAATAAAAAGGCTCTGAATGGTTTAATAAAATTGACATTATTTATAGTCTTTTTTATTTTCTCATTTACATCCTGTGAATCCTTTGCTATTGCTAAAATTATTAGCGAAGCTCACATCAAAGCTAAAAAAGTAATCATAATAGGCGAAGACGGTCTAAATGTCCCGTTTTTTTCCAATGGGAAAATAGTTTTTTCTGATATCGGAAACAACAGAATAAAAGATCTAAAGAGGCTTGATATATTTGTTGACAATGAGGGAAGGCTTAACGGCATAAGAATCATATATGATGCTGGTATCAGCGGACTTAGAAGCATCTACCTTAATAAAATTAAATCCATTCTTTTCGAAAAAACTGAAAGGTCTGTTAAATGGGGAGATATCTATATACGGGTTTTAAGTATTGACGAGATAGCAAATCCATGGTAATTATAAAAGGAGGGCCACCGATGATACGAAAAATCCGTTTAAAAGAGTTATCACTCCTGATTGTGGCTATCTTTTTTATCACATCATGTGTAACAACAACAGCAGAGGTGCAGCAACAACCCACTGCACCAACAATCCAGCAGGCAGCAACCTACACAGGCCCAAAGGCGCGTATCTCAGTGGCCAGAATCAAGTGCAAGGCAGCCAAATGCTCAGGTGCAATAGGAGATGGCTTGCGGGACATGTTGATAAGTGCTCTCTTTCAGACTAACAAGTTCGTTGTTCTCGGTGGAAGAGAAGAAATTGAAGAGATCAGGGAAGAAATTGATCTAGGACAGTCAGGGTATGTGAGAGAGGAACAGGCACCCCAGGCCGGAGGATGGGAGTCAGCTGATATCATTATCCTTGGTGCAATCACTGCATTTGAACCAAAGGCATCGGGTATTGGGGTTGGTATTGGAGGGTTCAAGGCTCCGATACTTGGTGGAATCGGCTTTGGTAAGGACGATGCCTATATTGCCATGGATTTGAGAATTGTCGATGTGAGAACAAGGAGGATCGTCAATACTACAGTGGTTGAAGGAAAAGCATCATCTTTTAAAATAGGAGGCCTTGGAGGAGGGATAATAGGAAATGTAGCCCTTGGAGGAGCACTCGGTGTTTATAAAAATACACCAATGGAGAAGGCGGTCAGGGTTCTTATTAACAAGGCAGTAAATTTTATCGCCTCTCAGACTCCAGCAAGTTACTTCAGATATTCACCACAGGGACAGCCTGTCTCTTCTACACCGCAACAGCCACCGCAGATGGTCTCGCAACCTCAACAACCTGTACCGCAGCAGGTGTCAGGAGGATTAAAAAGAGCCAGTGTATCCTTTACTCCTGGAACCCTCTTGCTGTTTAGTGAGGACTTTTCCTCCTGCGAGGAGATTCCCAAAGGAGTGGTTATCAAAAATGGAAAGGTGGAATGTGTTGAGCTTGGTGGAAGAAAGTGGATTGTAAATATAACCCCATATTCCGAGGTTATAAAGAAACTATCATTAGAAGGAAATATCGCAGTTGAGTTTGATTTCTATGCTACAGATTATGGCGATCTCTATTTCGTGTTTGGCACGGAAGGCAAGGGAGAAAAGTTACATATCTCTGCCTGGAGCGGAGAGATTTCTATAAGTTTCCCTGATGACAGTCAAAAACTCAAGAAGGCCCCTGTAAAAACGATACATCATCTGGCAATACAGCAGAAAAATGAGACTGTACGTGTATTCCTCAATGGTCAAAGGATTTTAACAATGCCAGTTGATCCTGTATTAGCCTCCAGAAACAGGAACGGTTTTACAATAATCCAGAAAGGTGACATAGACAGGGGCAGATACGCTCTTATTAGTAATATAAAGATCACAAAATATTAAAGTAGATATTCAGCAAGACTTATTTTATATTTGTTAGGATCGAGAGTCTTTACAATGCTCCTCAGGTACCTGCCTGAGGAGTCCTTTTCTGTAAGATCAACTACGTTTCCCTTTTCAAGTCTTTTACCTGAGGCATCAACTATAATCATAACCCTCGGTCTGTCAGCAAAAAGAGGGTTACACTCATAAACCAGCCCAAGCTCTCTTGTATCCAGCAACACAAGCGAGCCCACGGGATATACCCCTACCATGTTTACAAAGAACTTGAACAGTATGGGATCGATCTGAGTACCGGCCCTTTCCATCATTACACTCAGGGCCCTGTCAGGAGGCAAAGGAACCCTCGAATAGACTCGTGACGATGTCATGGCATCATACTGGTCTGCTATGGCAACAATCTTGCTGTAGAAATCCAGAGGTAACGGTCTTCTGACCTTGGGATAACCTGTGTAGTCATAATGCACATGATGCTCAAAGGCAACAATGGCGCTCAGAATGGATGTCTTATCGAGACCTTTCAGTTTCAGGATTGCCCTGGCCCCCCAGTACGGATGCCTTCTTATCAGTTTCCATTCATCTTCTGTAAATGCAGTTGGTTTGTTCAGCACCTCTACAGGAATCTCCATCTTTCCAAGGTCATGGAACAAAGCAACCAGCCCCAATTCAGTAAGTGCCCTTCTGTGTAAACCTATCTTCTGTCCTATTGCAATGGAAAGGATGCTTACATTTACAGAGTGATGATAAGTATACTCGTCGTAGTCCTTTATCGCAGTCATTCCAATTAACAAAGACTCTTCTGAAAGAAGGGTATCAACCATTGATTCTATAACCCTCTTAGCCTTCTTTATGCTTACCTTCTCTCCCGCCCTTAACTTCTGCATTATACCACGTGTAAAAGATACGGCATTAAAGTAAGTCTTTTTTACAAGCCTCCTCTTGTCTACATCCCTCTCCTCTTTTATATGTTTGAGTCTTTCAACCCTGATACTGTCTATCTCTTCCAGGGCAGCCTCCATTGCCTCGAAGGGTGTGGTAGAGAAGGCTGCGTTGATAAATATCCTCAAAAACTCCCTCATATCCTCCTGCCTGACCTGAGAGACAAAGGTCAGGGAACCAAGCTCACGGCGTTTGAACTCCCTTATGAGATAATCAAAATTCAACAGGAATTCCAGGGGATAGCGCACTCTGTTCTCATTAATATAAAAAAACTCTCCTATGAGATCGATCCTGAGCATACCATCCTGCAATATCACAGGATTTATCAGTTCTAGAAACCTCTTAATAGCGCTAAGAACAGCAACATTATCAGGGGTATGAAAATGGCCTGTTCTAAGAACTACGGCAAGCTGATTTATTATGTCCTTTCCCTGAACAGATTCACTCTTTTCCATCTCTAATCCTCTTCAGTGCAATCTGAACATTTTCTCTTAACAAACGGTTTTTGGATGATTTTAGCTTCTCCAGCAGATCAACGGCGCTTTTCTCCTTCATCAAACCAAGAGCATAAGCGGCAGCGGCTTTCATCTCCTCGTTTTTGGCTCTTTTGAAGAAGGCTCTCTTTTTAAGTATTTTAAACAGGGTGTTAATAACCTCCGTATCCCTGTATCTGGAGATTGCCTCAAAGAACTCCTTTTTCTCTGTAAAACTCTTTTCTTTGAACTGCTTGTTATTAATTTGCTCCAACAAAATCTTTCTCGAAACAGGGGTCTGGAGATATCCTATCGCCCTCACAGTCGCCATTCTCACCCCTTCATCCTCGTCATCGAGACAATCCTTCAGCGTCTGCACTGCTGTAACATCACCCATCTCACCCAGTGCCCTGATGGCCTCCTTCTTAACCCTCTTGTCTGAATGTCTCACTGCCCTTAGAAGAAACTCAACTGCAGACCTGTCACCTATCTGCCTGAGTATGTAGATTATATTCCTTACCACATACCAACGCCTGTCATTAAGCCCCCTGGCAAGAAGTTGTATGTCCTTTTTGCCAAGCTCACTAAGAATACTAATAACCGTTTTTCGTGCAGAGATATTCTTCAGATCACCAAGGATTGATATGAAATGAGGAATTGAACTCTTATCAAGCAATGATGCAAATTCCGATATGATGTCCTGAGTAAATTCCACTCCCTCATCAAGCACCTCACCCAGTTTTTTTACGAACCCGATGGAGTTAATATAATATTTTATCCCCCTCAGATATATCCTCAAATCTTGAGAAAAGCTCTCCTTGTCAAAGGCATCGTTAATCCGACGAATACAATAAATTACAGCCTCCAGATTTCCGTTCTGCACGGCGTATCTGACGGTCTGCTTTAAGAACTCCGATATCTCCTCATATTCTGCCTTTCCATCAGCAAGATATAACATCTCAAATAGGATGCTGATTAATTTACCTGATTTTTCCGGCTGATCATTCTCTATCTCCTCTACTATGCTTTTCAGATCTTCATTGGTAAGCGGAACTATATTGATTCCCTCTGATTTTTCTATTCCAAATGCCTCCTCATAGGCTTTCATCACCTCATCATCCTCTGCTGCTCCTGATTTTGCCTGCTCCGTGGCCTCATCCTCATAATTCTCATCCTCGACCAGTATGGTATCGTCAACCACATAGCTGATAAACTGAAAATCCTTCTCCCACATCAGCGTTACTATGTCATCATCAACAAGATCCCTTTCAAAGTCAGATGAAATAACCTGCATAAACTCCTCAAACTCCTCCTTCGGGATCCCTTTCTTAAATGTAAGCTCCCTTACCCCGTCTTTGAAAAAGAAGAGGGCAAAGCTCTCATCCTTCTCTTCGTTATGATATACAACATCAGTATCATAAAGAATGTCATACTGTTTGAATCGGAGGGTAATGGAATCTGTTTCCTGAAGGACGGATGTGAGCCTGGAGTAAATGTCATCTAATGTCTTGATATAAACAGGATTATTTTCTGGATATAAATGAAGATTTTTTTTTGCCTTTATAAGCGCCTGTATAAAATCTTTTATTTCGTCCGTCAACACCATTTATACAACAAAAAGTCTACGCTCCCTTAAAAAGTTCCTTATAATCATAGAAGCGGTATTCAAGCGCTGCAACCTCATGTTTCTACTCCTAATTGCCTGAATATCATTGTGTGGAAATCTCTCCGCCCTTATCTCGTTTTGAGCCTTCTGAATTTCCCGATACAGTTCCCTGATAACATCTATCTCAAGGGGTTTTAAAAACAGGGGGTTCACTGTCACGTATCCCTCCGCAATATCAAAAGTGACAGATTTTATGCTTTTACCCCGAATCCCCTTCATTACTCTTTTTTTCCCTCGAGAATATCTTTGAAATTATTATACCAGCCTCGTAAAGAATAAGGATAGGCCCTGCCATAAGAGTCTGGTTAAAGGCATCCGGTGTTGGTGTAAGTATTGCAGCCAAAATAAATGCTATCAAAACAGCATACTTTCTGTTTTTTGCAAGCATCTTCGGAGTAACGAATCCCATTTTTGTCAGAAAGAGAATAACTATGGGCAATTCAAAAATCGCTCCGAAGGAGAGAAGAAATTTCAGACAAAAATCAATATAACTTCCAACCGAAATCATCGGGGTAAGGGAACCAGTTTTATATGTAAGTAAAAATCCCATTGCAAAGGGAAGGATAACAACAAAACAGAAAAGATCACCCAGAAGGAAGAGTCCTGTTCCCACAACAATAAATGGCCCTATGTATCGCTTTTCATTAGGCATAAGCCCTGGAGCCACAAATCTCCATATCTGATAAAGAATAACAGGTATGGCTATAATTATACCTGTTACAATAGAGACCTTGATATGCATCCAGAATGCCTCTGCAGGTGCAAGGAAAACAAGTTTGTCAACCGGCGACTCCTTGGGAATCAGTTCCAGGTATGGAGCAGTAAGTTTTACATGCAGGTCGTATCTCAGGGGAAGGGTTAGTAGTTTGAATATCCTTTCTGAAAAAGAAAAGGCTCCTGCAAAACCTATTAGTACAGCAGCCAACGACTTAAGAATTCTGGATCTTAACTCCTCCAGATGAGCTGTAAAGGGAAGCTTTTCATCAACCATCTACTCCTTTTCCCCCTTGTCCTGTTCACTTTCGGCTGTATCCGTGGTAGTTTCTTTCCGATCCCAATCATACAAATCCTTGGCACTTGGTATATCCTTGGTTATCTCCTCCACCTCTTCTTTTATCTGAGACTCCAGGTCTCCCACCTCGGAATCAATCTGCTCTTTTACACCTTGAAGGGTCTTCCGCAGCTCTGCCATACCTTTTCCAAGAGAACGGGCAAGCTCCGGTAGCTTCTGTGGACCGAAAACGATCAATGCCACAACAAAGATAACTATGAGCTCTTGCATTCCCAGATCAAACATAAGTTGTCAGAAGACCTCCTTTTTACTCAATCCTGAGACTTACAAAAATATAACCGGAATTTCTCTTAATCAAAAGCAGCACCGTCTCTCCATGACGTGCACCCTTTACAATGGTAGCCATCTCTTCAACCGAGGTAATCCTTTTTCTATTGACCTCAAGGATTATATCCCCTTTACGCAGATTTTCACGAGATGCAGGGGTTCCCTCGTCAACACCCACAACCATAACCGCTCCGCCATCCCTGATGCCATACTGTTCGGCAATTGCAGGATGAAGCGTCTTTACCTTTAGACCGAGCAGCTTTTCTATAATCGATTCCGGAGTTGCTATTCCCTCACTAAGCTTTTCAATCGTTACGGGTATCTCTATCTCATTACCGTCTCTGAAGACTTTTATAATCACAGTCGAGCCAACAGGTGTGGAGGCCACAAGTCTGGGAAGCTCATACATATCCTCCACCTTTTTTCCGTTATACTCGATAATAATGTCACCCCTGTGGATACCCGCCTTCTCAGCAGGAGAGGTCTTTGTTACATCCGCAACCAATGCACCGTAGACCTCCTTGAGGCCAAAACTCTTTGCTATGTCAGGGGTAACCTTCTGAACTGTAACACCAAGCCAGCCCCTTTCAACATATCCTTTCTCTTTAAGAGAAACAAGTATATCCTTTGCAAGATTAATAGGTATTGCAAACCCAATTCCTATGTTACCACCAGATGTAGAGAAGATGGCCGTGCTAATACCTACTACCTCGCCATCGGTGTTAAACAGAGGGCCGCCTGAATTGCCCGGGTTTATTGCAGCATCTGTCTGTATAAAATCATCATAAGGACCTGCACCCAACACCCTTCCTTTTGCACTCACAATACCTGCAGTAACGGTATGTCCGAACCCGAAGGGATTACCAATGGCAATTACCCAATCACCCACCTCAAGAGCATCGGAATCACCAAGCGGCGCCACAGGTAATGGCCTGTCAGCCTGTATCTTAATGAGAGCAATATCCGTCTTTTGATCTTTACCCACCACCGTTGCCTTGTACTCGGTCTCATCCCATAGCCTCACCCTTATGTCATCAGCCTTATCTATCACATGATAGTTGGTTAGAATATAGCCATCCTTATCAATAATGAAACCAGAGCCAAGAGAGTGCCTTTTAAGTGTCCGTTCCTCATCAAAGGGAGCATTCGGAAAGAACGGAAAAGGCCTTATCTTTTCTCTTACCGTCTTTGTTGTGCTGATATTCACAACACTTTTCGACCTCAGTTTGACTATATCGGCAAACGAGCCCGGGCCTGATGCAGCATAGAGATTATTGAAAAGCATGATTATCGACAGAAATGCCACCAGAGACAAAATGAATCGTTTCATCTATTATTCCTCCTCGTAAATTCTCTTAATTTCACGTTTCTTAAAGGGGTAAGTTATACCTATGCTCATGAATATTCTTAACTCCGGAGTCCTGTTCTTGAAATCATAACCTATACCAATGGTACCGACAGAATCCGGTGAAAATCTGACTCTGTAGCCGACTCTACCCTCCAGCTGATCAACATTCTCAGAAAAGTGACTCTTTTTTACAAGAAACTCTGCAAGGAAATGAAAATCATGAGCTGCAGACAGGTCAGCTCCGAGCCTCAGTTCAATTTCATCTTCAAGGGAAGAGTTTGTGGATTTGTAATAGAACAGATTCATATTCCCTAAAAAGGGCCCTACTCTTTTGCTGACAACAAGCCCCGCGCCTATGCGACCTTCCGATGAAAACTGATCCTTCCCTGGCACTGAGAAAGTAAAAATGTAGGAGACCGCGGGACCCAAATTCTTCTCTGAAAGAAACTTCTGTTTAAATCCAATACTTGTATCAGCAAGCCCTTCGCTACTGTAGTAATTTGTTATAACGGGAAGATTTAAAATAAGATCTGTGTTGTCTGTAAGACCGTATTCAGCATTTAAGGAAAAGCGGTAAAAATTGGGATCAATGGATCGCTCGGCAGACACCATCATTCCCATATTACCCTTCTCAATATTATAGGCACTAAAGACAGAAAAGATACCATAGGGATGAACAGGCTGAATGCCCTGGATATCAAAAGCCAGAGATGTTTTCTCGCTAAAAATCAGGAAAAGTGTTATGGAAACAAGAAGGAATCGTCTTTTCATTTTTGTAAAATAACAGAAAACTTCGATTCAAGTCAATTAGCGAGCCTCACGAAATAGCCAATCAACCCTCAGTCAGGCAGGGGCATTGCCCTGGAATTGACACAACAAGACAATTCTCACTGCCTGTTATGAAGAAACAGTCTGTGAAACCTGATAATTTGCCACCACAGGGCTGTTCATGTTAATCTCAAATAGACAAATATTTCTGAAACAGCATTGAAGCAGGAAAAGTCCCATGCCTGTTGCAATAGAGAACTACACCTTTGAAGGACCATACTACCATTTAAAAGATCTAAAAGATCGGCCCGGCATTTATGCTATCCTTTGCCGATTAGACAATGGGGTCACCTTTCTGATTGATGTAGGCGAATCTCAAGAGATTAAATCAGCCATAGAAGGTCACGAAAGAAAGGACTGCTGGGTCAAAAACTGCAAAGGAACACTGTTTGTTGCTGTTCTTTATACCCCCGAGTTAGATTCAAGAGGCAGACAGGATATCGAGACAATAATAAGAAAAAGGGAGTTTGTTCCCTGCGGAGAGATCAAAAACCGGTAATCCCGAATCAGCACAAACAGAGGGCATCTGCCTGTCTTTTCAGGAGCTCAGCCTTGGTCTTTGGCAACCCTAACAGATCCTGGATTTTTTCTACATCCATCCCTGCCAGGTCTTTTAAAAGGATTATTCCCCTGTCAATCATACTCTTTATCAGTCCGGCCTTGATGCCGGAAATAATTGTGACAGGATACAGCCTCTTTGACTCAATCAGCCACTGAAGGCTTTCATTGGAAGGATAACGCCAGCTGATTATCCTGAACCCGGCACATTCTGCATACTGCAAGGCATCGGAGGTGCACCTGGTATTTGTAACAAGCCATCCGGAAAATTTCCTGTCAGGATAACGGTTCTCAAAAACAGATCTGAGATCGTTAAATCTGGAATTTACGTAAAGTGCAACCTTTGAATCAGTAGATCTGCCGGAACTATTGTGATATTTGCATTCCACAACAGTGATTTCCCTATCCTTTGTTGCAAGTACATCTATCTCATGCCTGATACATCTGCCCTCCATTATTACACCAACCTCCACCTCGTAACCGTAGTTTTTGAGTATCTCACCAAAGTATTTTTCAAAGGGATAGCCAGTCGGACCAAGACGAAAAAGGGCCCTTTTAAGCGAATACCTTATTCCCGAGGCATGATTGAAACGCCTGAGATACTTCCGAGCCAGACTGTAAATCTTTTTCGTATCCGTATAAGGTTCTGTCTCTTTTAATATCCGCTCGACTATCTCTTCTGCGGTAATTTTATCTGCTCCCGACCTTATGAGGGACTGTTTTAGTTTGTTGCTGTCAAACTCCTCTACAATGCCGGAGGCTTTCCTGACCCTTATGCTCATGATAGAAACCCGCCTTTATCTCTATTGTTAGCATTTATTATACCCCAGTTACCCCTGTTGTCACAGTTCTCAGATACTCTGAAACCCTTTTTGCCAGGACCTCCTGCTTTTGCCAGTCACCAAATATTACCCCTTTAGGCAGCAGCCGGTTTATTACCTCTTTCAATTTAGGGCTAACTCTACCGGGAGGTGCTTTTGAAAAAGGGGTCTGTGGCAGGGGCACAAAGGTATGGGCATGAATTCTGGCTCCCATCCTTACAAGATCAACAATTACCCGTTCCGTTTCCAGTATATCATCATCCGTTTCTCCCGGCAAACCGAAGATAAAATCCACATTGGCAAGAAAGCCAGCCTTGGTGGAAAGGCTCACTGCCCTGTAGATATCCTCCACAGTGTGCCCTCTTCTACAGAGATCGAGTATCTTCTGGCTGCCTGACTGGGCGCCTATCACAAGGTTTTTGTTATCCACATATCTTTTGAGAAGCTCAAGAGCATCCCCTGTTACATGCTCTGGCCTCACTTCCGAGGGGAAGGAACCGAAAAAGATCCTACCATTGCTACCCAGTTGCTGACGAATCTCTTTAAGCAGGGTCTCCACTGCTTCAAGATTTATGTTTACACCATCCTCTGACCCATATGACAATGCATTTGGTGTAATAAATCTTATATCCCTGAGATTATTGGAGCACATGTTTTTTACACTTCCAAGGATCGCATCAATACTCCTGTGTCTTACCGGCCCTTTGAATATCCTCGGAGTCTGACAGTAGTAACAGCCAAAGGGACATCCTCTGGTTATCTCTATCGGACCGAATCTCCTGAAGACCTGGGAGAAGGGCTTAAACCTGTTCAAGTCAACTGGCGGTCTGCTGCCAGAATGAACAGCTTCTCCATTGCAAGCGTAGACAATGCCCTTGACTGCCGTCCAATCTTCATTATTTAAAAAGGCTGCCAAGAGCTCCTGTATCGTCTCTTCACCTTCGCCTTTGACAACTATATCAAACCCCATCTTGAGGGTTCCGTGGGGGGCTCCTGTCGGATGAGGCCCTCCTGCTACCAGAACCAGATCTTTGCCTAACTCCGACCTTATTTTACGTACCAACTCCATAGTCTCAAATAACTGAGAGGTAAAGAAGGATACAAGGAGAAGGCTCTTCTGATATAATCTGACATGATTTTTAAGAGACTCCAAGAGCTTTGCTTCATTATCTATGAGGGTAAAGTCTATCTCATCAAAAAACGGCAGTCCCTCTATTGCACCAAGAAGGGCATTAATGCTGTAGCGATTATCTCTTCTGAAAAAGATGGATACCGAAAGCCTCTTTTTCACCGCAGCATAAAAAATCAGGGATGTCGAGTCTTGTAAGTTCTTGCCTTTATCAGTGTCCTGATAAAGAGAAGTCCAATCCCTATACTTAAAGAGGCGTCAGCCACATTAAATGCAGGCCAGTGGTAGTTACCTATATGGAGATCAAGAAAGTCCACCACATAGCCAAGCCGTAATCTATCTATCAGATTACCCAGTGCCCCAGCCATTATAAAAGACAATGAAAGACTGTCTTCCTTGGACTTTATTAAAAGATAGAGAATAATCACTATGGCCACAACAGTGATAACAATGAAAAATCTGTTCCCCAGCGACTGAAAGAGCCCGAATGCTGCTCCCTCGTTCCGGACATTAACAATGTTCATGAAGGGAAGAACAGGAACCGTTTCGTAGGGAAGGAGGAAATTTACCAGAATCAGTTTGCTAATCTGATCGATGAATACTATGAATACTATGATCAGAAGGTAAAGAAAGCGACGGTAGACATTACTCATTTACCGATTTCCTGCAACACCTTATAGCATCTGTCACAGAGGTTCTGTTTCGTAACCGCAGGTGACCAGTTCCAGCATCTGGGGCATTTCTCACCATCGGCATGCTCTACCATCACAGCCACCTCTGGAAGCTCTTCATCGGTAATGACACCTTCGGGAAGCTCCTTGTATTCCTTCACATCAGCCTGGGAAACAATAAACAGAGTGGGCAGAAAGTCTCTGTAACTGTTGAGTATTTCAAATCTCTCGCCAGCAGCATACACAGTGACCTTAGCCTCCAGAGAGTTTCCTATCAGCCTCTCAACACGCTTGATCTCCAGGGCCTTGTTCACCACTTCTCTTACCTCGATAAGCCTCGTCCAACGAGCCTCCAGTTCCTTATCCTCGAAACGGTCCTCAACCTCGGGAAAGTCACTCAGGAAGATACTCTCCTCCTTTTGTCCAGGCAGATGTTGCCATACCTCCTCGGCTGTGAAGGAGAGCACCGGTGCCATAAGCTGAGTAAGGGTCTTCAGTATCCGGTAATATGTCCACTGTGCTGCCCTTCTCTGGGGAGAGTCTGCCACAGATGTATACAATCTGTCTTTGAGGATATCAAGATAAAAGGAACTCAAATCCACTATACAGAAATTGTATATGGAGTGAAACACCTCGTGGAAATCAAAGTTCTCATATGCCCTGGTTACACGCCTGATAAGCCCCTGAAGTCTGCTCATAACCCATCGGTCTATCTCAAGGAGGTCTCCTGAGTAATCCTCAAGATCAAAATCATACAGATTACCAAGAAGAAAACGGCATGTATTCCTGATCTTTCTGTAAGCCTCAACCAACCTCTTTAATATCTCATCTGACAGCCTTACATCATCACGGTAATCCTCTGCAGAGACCCATAGCCTGAGAATTTCGGCCCCGTTTTTCTTTATTATGTCATCGGGCGATATCACATTTCCTAAAGACTTGGACATTTTCTTTCCTTCACCGTCAACAACAAAACCATGGGTCAGGACCGTGTCATAAGGGGCCCTATCCCTTGTACCGACAGCAGTAATAAGAGAACTCTGAAACCATCCTCTGTGTTGATCGCTACCTTCCAGATACATGTCCGAAGGCCAGCTTAATCTCTCATCCTTTTCCAACACTGCAGCATGGCTTACACCGGAGTCAAACCAGACATCCAGGATATCCGTCTCTTTTCTGAAGGAGGTGCCACCGCAGGAGCCACACCTGTACCCCTCCGGAAGGAATTCTTCTACCGGTTTGTCAAACCAGACATCCGCTCCATGCTTTCTGACCTCTTCCACGATCTTTTCGTTCAGTTGAGCATCCTTTACAACCTCGCCACAGTCCTGGCAGATTACTACTGTAATCGGTACTCCCCAGGCTCTCTGGCGCGAGATACACCAGTCAGGACGTCTCTCCATCATGCTTCTGATACGTTCCCTTCCCCACCGGGGCACCCAGTTTACTCGATCTATCTCTTGAAGACATCTGCTGCGCAGGTCTTCATGCTCTACAGAGATAAACCACTGTTCTGTAGCCCTGAATATCACAGGCTTTTTGCATCTCCAACAGTGCGGATATGAATGGCTTATCTCCGACGCACCCATAAGCGCGGCCTTTTCCTTCAGTATCTCTATAATCCTCTCATTTGCCTTAAAGACAAACTCACCTTTAAGATTATGTTCCTCAATGGTAAATCTTCCTCTGTCATCAACAGGAGCCAGGATATCTAAACCGTATTTGAGCCCGGCAAGATAATCATCCTCTCCGTGGCCAGGAGCAATATGGACAATACCTGTCCCCTCCGTAGTGGTCACAAAATCTCCATTTATAACAACCGACTCCCTCTCAAGAAAGGGATGCCTTGCTTTTACACCTTCAAGGTCCCTTCCGTAAAACCTCTTTATTTCTTCGGCATCAAGCCCTATCTCCTCTTTCAGCCTGTCAACCAGGGATGAGGCAACAATATAATGCTCCTGTCCTTTTTTGAGCAACGAATACTCCACATCAGGGTGTAGAGCCAGGGCCAGATTCGCAGGCAGGGTCCAGGGAGTTGTTGTCCAGATAACAAAATAGAGAGTTCCATCAGAGATAAATCTGCTTCTGTCCTGCTCTGTAACCTCAAATCTCACATAAATCGAAGGTGAAATCTTCTCTGCATACTCCACCTCTGCCTCAGCCAGGGCCGTAACACAGGAGGGACACCAGTGTACAGGTTTCTTGCCTCTGTATACATAGCCTGCACGGTAAAGATTCAGAAACTCCTCTACAATGCTTGCTTCATAATCATAAGACATTGTCAGATATGGCCTCTGCCAGTCACCAAAGACACCCAGACGAATAAACTCATCTCTCTGAATATTCACAAACCGTTCCGCATACTCCCTGCAAAGCCTCCTTTTTTCAAGCACCGATGTCTCGGCCTTTTTTGACCCTAATTTTTTGTCAACCTGCAGCTCAATCGGTAGCCCGTGACAGTCCCAGCCAGGAACATATGGTGAATAATAACCCTTCATGCTTTTGAACTTGATTATTATGTCCTTAAGAACCTTGTTCAGTGCATGGCCCATATGGATATGGCCATTTGCATAGGGAGGACCGTCATGGAGGATAAAACGCTTCGAGTTCTTTCTGTTTTGTTGAATTTTGTGATAGATTTCCTTCTCGTGCCAGAACTTTATAAATTCCGGCTCACGCTGTGTGAGATTTGCCTTCATGGGGAAGGCTGTCTGTGGAAGATTTAACGTATCTTTATAATCCTTAGCCATAGATTATAAACATAACTCCAAAATAACGAAAAAGTCAAGTAAAGTTGCGGTAATGTCAAAGTGTTGACACTATGCTCTAAAGTGGTGTAAACTCAATATTAAGGCTAACAAGGCAACAACTATGGCAAAGATATTAATAATAGATGACGACCCTACAGTAAGAGATGTTCTTGCAGACTATCTGACCCAGGAGGGCCATGATGTTTTCACCGCCCCGAACGGAATAGAGGGGCTTTCCCTTCTCAGGTCTGAACTCTTTGATGTAATCTTTCTTGACCTTATGATGCCCGAGATGGGTGGTATTGAGGTATTGCGCGAAAGCAAGGAAACTATTAACTCCGTGACGCCCTCCATTATAATTACCGCCTTCGGTACGGTCCAGAATGCTGTCGAGGCAATGAAACTGGGCGCCTTTGATTATGTCACAAAACCCTTCAGACTCGATGAGATTGGAATTATAACAAAAAGGGCTATTGAGGTAGCCCGTCTTAAGCAGGAAAATATCCGTCTGAAAAGACAGCTCAAGAAACGTTACGAATTCCACGGTCTCATTGGCTCATCACCTGAGATGCAGAGAGTTTATACACTGATTGAAAAGATAGCTGACACAGACAGTACCGTCCTTATCACCGGCGAAAGCGGCACAGGGAAAGAGCTTGTTGCTAAGATAATACACTACAACAGTGATCGGGCTGAGCGCAACTTTGTTCCACTGAACTGCGCTGCAATCCCCAAGGAACTGTTAGAAACAGAGCTTTTCGGTCATGAAAAGGGTGCATTTACAGGAGCCACAACAACCAGGATCGGCAGATTCGAACTGGCAAACGGCGGCACACTGTTTCTGGATGAGATCGGCGAGCTTGATCCGTCCCTTCAGGTCAAACTCCTTCGTGTACTTCAGGAGAGAGAGTTTGAGCGGGTTGGTAGTACAAAGACCATAAAGGTGGATGTGCGTATAATTGCAGCCACAAACAGAAACCTTGAGGAGCTTACCGAACAGGGCAGATTCAGAGAGGATCTTTACTACAGACTGAATGTGATCCCCATCCACCTTCCACCTTTGCGTAACAGGAAAGAGGATATCCCTCTGCTTGTAGATCATTTCCTTAATAAACATTCAAAGGGAAAGAAGAAGGCACCTCCGATAATTACAAAGCAGATTATGGAGGTCTTCATGAACTATGACTGGCCCGGTAATGTACGAGAGCTTGAAAACCTGATTGAACGTCTTACCATCCTCAACTCGGGTGAAGAGGTGACCCCAAAAGATCTACCCCAGAGGTTTCAAAAAGTAGTGAATATTCCCGAAGGATCAGAAGAGAGAGGTCTGTTCCAGGGCTCTGAACAGATCCAACTTTCTCCCAAAGGAATAAATTTAAACAGTGTTATTGACGAGATTGAAAGACGTCTGATAAGCCAGGCCTTAGAGATGTCAAACGGAGTTAAGAGCAAAGCAGCATCCCTGCTGGGGCTTAATAGAACAACCCTTGTTGAAAAGATGAAGAAAAAGGGCATTCTTATTCCGTCAAAAAAATAACACCCCCTCCACATCCCCTCACAAAATCTTCTTTTAAATCAACAGTTTAGCTTCTGGCATAATAGTTGCTTATTCAGGGGTGCTATGAATCATGCCTCAAAACAACCAAAAAGAACTGCAGAGGGCATATTGCTAACACTGATCTGTGTCTTTATGCTCTATGGTGTCGCCTTTGGCAAAACAATACTTCGCGAGGTTTACCAGAGCATCCAGGAGAAAAGAAACTACGAGGCCCTGAGACTCCTTTCCGAATACAAGCCATCGGAGAAGGAGTTGCCACTTTATTTCTATCTTAAAGGAAGAGCACTTGCAGGGCTCGGAAAGTACAGAGAGGCCATAGATTACCTGAACAGGGCTTATATAATGGCAAAGGACAGGACACTAAAAGAGGAGGCACTCTTCGAGCGAGGAAAGACATATCTGTTGAATGGCTTTTACTATGAGGCTGCCTCTAACTTCAAAACATTTATTGAACTCTATCCGCAATCCGATCTGATAAACGAGGCATACATATATTATGCACAGGCGTCATTAAAGACAGAGAACTATGTAAAGGCTCTTGCATATTTTCGCAAGGCACCTCAGAACAGACCCGAGGTTATCTTCGGAAAGGCAGAGGTCTTTCAGCGATTGGGACTTCTGAAGGCTGCAAATGAGCTTTATAGCAAGGGTTTTATAGAACACAAAGCCTATTTGAAAAACCATCCCCACATTCTCTACTATTATGCAGAGAATCTTAGACTCCTTGGCAAATACGCATCAGCAAAGACATTATATTATTCACTTATTGAGAGTCCCCTTAAGGACAAAGCATATCTTGGCTTAGGCTTGATAGAGTTCAACCGCGGAAATATCAAGTCAGCCATCTCCTATTTAAAAAAGGCAGCAAACTCCCCTGACAGAGTGGCTCGCAGGCAAGGTTTACTCTTTTTAGCAAAGGCATTAAAAAAGAATGGCGATAAAGAAAAGGCAAAAAAAACATTCAACATTATAAGAGAGACCTTTCCTTATACTCCCGAGGCAGAAGAGGCTGTACTGAACCTGTCCGTACTTAACAGAGAAGAAGGGAACTATCTCCAATCTGCCAAACTGCTTAAAGAGGTCCTCTTTGGCAGACCTCCTTCGGCAGAAGCGCTATATGAACTGGAAAGACTTGTACTTGAAAGCATGAAAAAGGACAGGAACTCCTTTGAGAAGATCTGGAAGGAGTGTGGTCTCTGGTTGTTCAGTTCATCCAGAGAGGATACACTGCTTAAGGTGGCTGCCACTTTTGTAGCTTTGGGAGATGGTGATTTTCTGAAAATTTATAACTATCTGGTCAAAGAGGGCTCCAAGAAGGCCAAGGCTGAGGCAATTGCCAACCTTGCAGTCTTTTACGGAGGCATGGGAGACTTAAAAAGGGTGAAAACTCTTATAAAAAAACTGAGAAAGCTTCCCTTTAAAGGAGATAGTTACTATCGTGCCATGGCATGGTATAACTATCTAAAAGGAAAGATGAAAAAGGCATACAGATACATAACAAGGATAAGAAATATTCAGGAGGATGATCTTTCGCTCTTCTGGAAGGTCAGAAGCGGAGCAAAAAGCCTGGTAAGCTTCGTAAAAGACTATAAAACCTTATGCCAACGTGCGGAAAAAAGCCCTGATTATGAACGGATAGGAGATCTGTTCCTTGAAAAGGGGCAATACAGAAAGGCGATAAAATACTACAAGCTTGCACTTAAGGTTAACCCGGAAAATAGAAGGCTTATATTCAAGGTCGGTCTTTACGAAAAATCGGATGAAACCCTTAAAAAGTTGACAGGAGTAAATGACCTCTATTCGGAAGTAGCAAACGGACTCCTCCACGAAGAGGAGGTCAAACATCAATTAAGGAGTATGTGATGATAAAAAGCAGTGTTGAGCTCGAAAAACTTAATGCAGCATTCAGAACCTTCAGTGAAGCATCCGAGAAGTTACAGACATACTATCAGAGTTTAAAAAATCATATCCAATACCTTTCAGAGGAACTACAGAAGAAGAATGAACAACTGAAAAAGACCCTGGGGTTTCTCGAATCCGTTATCCAGAGCATGGATGAAGCGGTTATTGTCCTCGATCAGGACAAAAGGGTCATAATGATGAACAGAACAGCAGAGGAGCTGTTCGGCATTAAGCAGTCGGATGCCACAGAGAAAGCCACATCAAGCCTTCCGATCGAGGGTGATCAGACAGAAGTGGTAATCAATACGACAAAGGGTGAACGAATCTTTTATGTAAGCATGTCGGAAGTAAAAACGGATACTGAGAATGCAGGCTATGTGGTTCTGTTCAGAGATATAACGGCGATTAAGGAGAAAGAGGCCGAGGCCAGCAGAAACCGAAGGCTTATTGCCATGGGAGAGATGATGGCCACCATAGTACACGAGTTGAGGAATCCCCTCTGCAGCATTGAGTTATATGCGTCAATGTTACATAGGGAACTTGAAGGCACCAGTTATGAAAGCCTTGCACGGGGAGTATCGTCTGGAGTACAGACTCTAAATAATTTTCTCTCCAATATGCTTTATTTCGCAAAGCCACGGAGCCCGAAGCTGTCAGACTGCGACCTGAATACCGTGGTAAAGGAGGCTATTTCGCTTATATCTCCTGTTATACAATCAAGGAATATCTCTATCGAGCTTAACATCTCCAATGTCCTTTTAAAGGCAGATGCAGCACTTCTTAAACAGGTTATCATGAATATACTTCTTAATGCTGTCCAGGCCATGGATTCTGCCGGTAAAATATCGATCCATAGCGAGACTTCCAATGGATACCTACAGCTCAGCATTAAAGACACAGGCCCGGGAATTGATAAGTCAACCCTTGACCGTATCTTTGACCCCTTCTATACAACCAAGGATGAGGGTACAGGACTCGGACTTTCCATCTCTCTGAAAATCATGCAGGCCCATGGTGGAACAATATCCGTAAGGAGTACCCCCGGAGAGGGGAGCACCTTCATACTTCATTTTCCGGAAAACCTATTATACAGGGAGGTAGAACATGTCAACAGTGCTTGTTGTTGATGACGACACACAGATGAGAGAGGCCATGAGTGAGGCCATAAAACGTTTCGGATACAATGTAGTAAGCGCCCAGAATGCCCGGGAGGCCCTTGAGCTTGTAGATGGAAAGGAAGAGTACTCACTTATTATCACGGACATGAAGATGCCAGGCATGGATGGACTCGAGTTCATAAAAAGAGTCAGAGCAAAGACATCGAACATTCCCATACTGGTTATAACAGGGTTTGCAACTGTTGAGAATGCGGTGGAGTGTATGAAGTTAGGTGCCTCAGACTATCTGATGAAACCCTTCTCCTTCGACTCATTAAAAAACGCTGTTACAGGACTTTTAACTCCTTCGGCTGTGGACACCTCGGATATTATTACAGAGGATGAAACAATGCTAAATATTCTAAAAATGGCAAAGGAGGTGGCCAGAACAGACACCACTGTTTTAATCACCGGTGAAAGCGGCACAGGAAAGGAATTGATAGCCAGATACATACATCAGCACAGCAGAAGAGGAGACAGGAGAATGATCGCTGTGAACTGCGCTGCCATACCCGAGAATCTCCTGGAAAGTGAACTCTTCGGACATGAAAAAGGAGCATTCACAGGAGCCCTGGAGAGAAAGGTGGGAAAGTTTGAGCTTGCCCATGGAAGCACCCTTTTGCTTGATGAAATAGCGGAAATGCCCTTTACCCTCCAGGCAAAGCTTCTCAGGGTTTTGCAGGAAAGGGAGATAGACAGAATAGGAGCCAAAAATCCTATTCCTGTGGATATAAGAGTTATTGCCACAACCAACAGAAACCTGCCCGAAGAGATAGAAAAGGGCAACTTCAGAGAGGATCTTTACTACAGACTCAGTGTCTTTCCCATTGAGTTACCACCGTTGAGAGAAAGAAAGGGAGACATCAGGCTGCTGGCAGAACATTTCCTGAAACGGTATGCTGCCCAGTATGGTAAACATATCAGTGGATTTACTGACGAGGCCCTTCAATTTCTGTATACTCATCCCTGGAAGGGAAATGTAAGAGAACTACAGAATGTGATCCAAAGGGCAGTGCTTATCTCACAGGGAGGTTTTGTTGAGCGGAATGCCCTTGTTACAAATCCTTCAAACGGTAAGAAAGAGAAGGCTATCAAGACAATCAAGGAAATGGAAAGAGAATTGATCGAAAGGACCCTCAAAGCAACAGGTGGAAACAGAACCAAGGCAGCCGAGTACCTTGGCATCAGTGTCAGGACTTTGAGAAACAAACTTCATGAGTACAACCTGAATCTATAGCGACAAAATAATGACGTTCACTTCAACAAAGCAGTCTTAGCAACAGAACAGGAAAAAAATTCCTACCTTATTAACCTAATTTTATGAATCGGTTATTCTTATTGTCCTGTACTAATAAAATAGCCTGTAATTTCATTGAAGATACTGCCAGATTTTAGCATCCATGCAATATATGAGACTGGCACAGAATTTGTATCTTTATACAAACAGGTTTGCCAGAGCGTCAAAAAGTTTTACATAGGAGGATAGAGAGATGGACAGTACTCTTAAAAGGCTTGAAGAGATTGTTCAATTCACGATGCAAAGACATAAGGTACTTCTTGGTAATTTAGCAAACAGTGACACGCCTAACTACAAGGCAAAGGATATCTCCTTTGAATCTGTCCTTGATGAGGAAAGGCTCAGGCTAAAGAAGACCTCTCCCGTTCATCTCAGAGCCATGGAGGCCAGACTTGAGGCCTCTGTAAGAGAGGAGGAATCATCATCCTGGCTTGATGGAAACAATGTGGAGGAGGATGTGGAGATGGCAAAGATCACCGAGAATGCGATTCTCTATCAGGCAACCCTTCGGCTTTTAAACGACAGATTCAAGATGTATAAAACCCTTTTACTCAGGAGGTAACAGAGCATGGATATTTTCAAAGCCTTTAATATAAGCGCCTCGGCCCTTGTGGCTCAAAAGATAAGGATGAACACTATCGCATCCAACCTTGCAAACGTAAACACCACAAGAACTCCGGAAGGTGGCCCTTATAAACGTAGGGACGTTGTCTTCACCTCGTTTCTTATTGATGAGGTGAAGGCTCTTGAGGGTGTACGCGTAGTTGATGTTGTGGAAGATAATTCACCTCCGAAGGTGGTCTATGCCCCGGAACATCCTGATGCTGATGAGAACGGTTTTGTAAAAATGCCAAACATAAATCTTATTGAAGAAATGGTCAACATGATGATGGCTACAAGGGCTTACGAGGCAAATGTAAATGCCTTCAATATTACAAAATCCATGTATCTCAAGGCTCTGGAACTTGGAAGATAAACAATCTTAAAGGAGGTCTGAAATGGATCCGTTAAAAGGAGCAGGCAGTAGCATAAACGGGATATCAAACAATCAGAACGGTCTCAAGCCCCAGGAGAAAAAACAGCAGGATGGAGCATTTGAAAAGCTTCTTGACGAGACCATCGGAAAGGTTGCTTCTTTGCAAAAAGAGGCGGATCAGGCGATAAAGGAGCTCACAAGCGGTGAAGGAGACATTGTCCAGGCCATGATAGCAATGCAGAAGGCCGAAATCTCCTTTCAGACAATGGTTGAGGTAAGAAACAGACTGGTTTCAGCCTATGAAGAGATTATGAGGATGCAGGTCTGATGGCACTAAAGGATCTCATAGATAGAATTCAGGACTGGGACAGCAAGAGAAAACTTACCGCCCTGACCCTGATGGTTGTTGCCCTGTCAGGAATAATTCTGCTTATAACGTGGGCACAGGCACCTGATTACCAGATACTGTATACCAATCTTCAACCCGATGATGCAGGTGCGATCATACAAAAGCTGAAGGAAATGAAGGTGCCTTACAAAAGCACTCAGACAGGCATTCTTGTGCCCTCTGACCAGGTCTATGAACTCAGACTCCAGCTTGCCAGCATGGGCCTGCCTCAGGGTGGTGGTATAGGGTATGAGATTTTCGACCGAACCGGACTGGGAACCACGGAATTTGTCCAGAAGGTCAACCTCAGGAGGGCACTTCAGGGAGAGCTCTCGCGAACCATCAGATCTTTACAGGAAGTGATGGACTGTAGGGTCCATCTCACTATTCCGGAAAGATCCATCTTCACCTCCTTAGACCAACAACCAAAAGCCTCTGTTTTACTAAAGCTCCGCCCTGGTGTTAAGCTCACCAAAAGGCAGGTTCAGGGCATTGTCCATCTCGTAGCAAGCAGTGTCGAAGGGCTCTCTCCTGACAATGTAACAGTTATTGACAACAAGGGAAATATCCTGAACACAAAGACCGATGATACCACTGCCCTTACCACCACCCAGCTGGAGTATCAGCGAGCTATCGAACATGATATTGAAAAGCGGATCATAAGCATTCTTACTCCAGTAGTGGGTAAGAACAGGGTACGCGCAAAGGCCAGTGTCAATATTGATTTTACAAAGGTTGAAGAGACCCAGGAGATATATGACCCTGATGGACAGGTTGTAAGAAGCAAGCAAAAACTGACAGAGAGAAAATCTTTAGCCTCCACTGCCGGAGTTCCGGGTGTTCAGTCAAACCTGCCCGGAAGAACAACCAGGACCGGAAAAAGCAAGGCGGGAATAACAAAGGAGACAGAAACCGTTAATTACGAAATAAGCAAGATCCTCAGCCATGTTGTAAAGCCTACAGGTGTTATCAAACGTATATCCGTGGCAGTCCTGGTGGACGGAAAATACAAGGAGGATGGATCAGGTAAAAAGCAATATATCCCCAGAACCGAGGAGGAGATAAAGACCTATGAGGAGCTGGTAAAGAAGGCCATAGGTTTTTCAGATGAACGGTCGGACGAGGTAAAGATAGTCAGCATGCCCTTTGAGGTACAGGAAGAGGTTTTCCAGGCAGAGCCGGAAAAGGATTATATGAGATATATAATTCCAACAGTCAAATACGGCACAATCCTGCTGCTGGCCCTGCTGATTCTGCTCTTTATTGTGAGACCACTCATGAAAGCTCTGAAAACACCTCCACCCGCACCGGTCCGTCAACCTTCCTATCCTTCAACTGCCGAGATAGAGGCCGGACCGGAAAGAAGAGAACTTCCTTCCAGGGATGAAATCATAGAGTGGGCCAAGGAAAATCCGCAGAAGGCAGCCATGCTGATCAAAAAATGGATGGGAGGTAATCCGTAAGTGGGATACAGCGGAGCTGAAAAGGCAGCCATCTTGCTTGGTTATGTAGGAGAGGAGATAGCCTCTGAGATAGTAAAAAATCTGGACAAAGAGACCATTGAACGTGTTGCCGCGGTTATGAAGGATGTCAAGACACTGAAAAAACAGGAGGTAGAAGCAATACTACAGGAGATCAAAAAGGAGTTTAGCGAGGAATCATTCACAATAGGAGGGAAAGAGTATATCAAAAAGCTTCTACACAAAGGGTTCGGCGAGGAGGATGCGGAAAAACTGATTGAGCAGGCAGAGAAGGTAAGCCCCATAGAGAAGCTGAACGATGTTGATTCAAGTATACTGGCCAACTTTTTAAGCGGTGAACATCCTCAGACAATCGCTTTTGTTCTCACCCTGCTTGACCCGAAGAAATCGGCAGAGGTTATGGGGCTGCTTCCTGAACATCTGAAAACAGATGTGGCGATCAGGGTTGCAAGCCTCGACAGAATACCGGATGATGCCTTAAAAGAGCTTGAAGAGGTTCTGAAAACACAATTCAACATAACAGAATCTTATGGCAAGAAGGTTGAAGGAATAAAGGCAATAGCGGATATCCTGAACAATGCACCCAAAGATCTGGAGCAGACTATCCTTGAGATGATTGAGGAGAACGATCCCTCAATGGCAGAAGCCATAAGGTCTTTGATGTTTGTCTTTGACGACCTTGTGACAATCGATGACAGAGGAATTCAGACCATTCTGAAAGAGGTAAGCACATCCGATCTTGCACTGGCACTTAAGACAGCCTCTGATGAGCTAAAAGAGAAGATATTCAGAAATATGTCACAAAGGGCAGCTGAGATCCTTAAGGATGAGATGGAGACCATGGGGCCTGTAAGGGTCTCGGATGTTGAAGCAGCCCAGCAGAATATTGTTAAGATTGCACGCAAGTTAGAAGAGGAAGGCAAGATCATTATTGCCGGAAAGGGCGAGGAGGAACTGATTGTCTAAAGGAAAGATTCTCCGAAGCGAAGAGGCAACGGAACTGGAGATATCCTCCTTTGAGTTTACCCAACAGGAGGATGAACATGAAGATTATGTTCCAAGGATTGAGGATATTGAAAGACAGGCGTATGAGAAGGGATACAAGGCTGGTGAAAGTGCCGGATTTGAGGTTGGTCAACAGAAAGCCCAGGTTCTTATTGAAAGGCTCGAACAGATCATAAGAGAGTTTGAAGAGGTAAAAGAGCGTACACTCTCAGAGCTTGAGCCACAGGTCTTCTCCCTCGCTGTAGCAATAGCAAAGAGAATCCTAAAAGAGGAGATAAAACAGGACCCCAAGATAATAATAAATCTAATAAAAGAGGCCATGAGAAGGATTATTAAGCCAGGAGTGATTACCATAAAGATAAATCCTTCATTGAAGGAACTGATTGAGAAAACAAAACCAGAACTTTTGGAGATTCATCAGGATATCAAAATAGATCTTGACCCACAGGTGGCTCCTGCCGGACCGGTTGTTACAGGGCCTGACTCAGAAGTACTTGTGGATGTAGAGGGACAACTTACAAACCTTCTTGAAGAGATGGGAGAGAAAATTGCAAACACTGAGTCTTCATAGGTACATTGACCTCGTCGAAGATATCGAACCAATGCGGGTTTATGGCCGGGTGGTGGAGATTACCGGCATTATAATCAAGGCTACCGGTCTGATGGTTAGTGTTGGAGAGGCATGCAAGGTTTATTCTGATACCGGAGCAGTAATTGATGCTGAGGTTGTTGGTTTCAGAGATGGTAAGGTACTCTTAATGGCAATCGGAGATATTCAGGGCATACGGCCTGGCAGTCGCGTCTATCCGGCTGGCAACAGGCTTTTTATACGAGTTTCCGACGAAATGATAGGAAGGGTGGTTGATGCCCTTGGAAGACCAATGGATGGAAAGGGGCCCATAGTTGGTGACATCTATCCCATCTCTGGTGAGCCGATAAACCCTCTGCACAGACAGCGGATAACAGAGCCCCTTGATCTGGGCATCAGGGCGATAAATGGTTTGCTAACCTGCGGTAAAGGACAAAGAATGGGCATTATTGCAGGAACCGGTGTTGGAAAGAGTGTGCTCCTTGGAATGATAGCACGATACACAGAGGCAGACCTGAATGTGATTGGATTGATTGGTGAACGAAACAGAGAGGTACGTGAGTTTATAGAGCGTGATCTTGGCGAGGAGGGATTGAGAAAATCGGTAGTTGTTGTCTCAACAGCGCAAGACCCTCCTCTTGCAAAGGTCAGGGCAGCATACACGGTAACAGCAATTGCTGAATATTTCCGCAACAGGAAAAAGCGCGATGTACTCCTGATGATGGACTCCCTCACCAGGGTTGCTATGGCACAGAGGGAGGTTGGGCTTGCAGTAGGTGAACCACCTACTACCAAGGGATATACTCCTTCTGTGTTTACTCTGCTACCCAACCTGCTGGAACGCGCAGGAACATCATCTGACAGGGGAAGCATCACAGGGCTTTATACAGTGTTGGTGGAAGGAGATGACCTGGCTGATCCTGTTGCAGACGCAGCAATGTCCGTGCTTGATGGACATATCATACTTTCAAGGGAACTTGCCATGCAAGGACAGTATCCTGCTATCGATGTCCTTAAGAGCATTAGCAGGGTGATGAACGATATTGTCGATGATGAGCACCGAACCCTGGCTATGAAGTTTATAGAGATACTCTCAACTTACTACAAATATGAGGATATGATAAATATCGGAGCATATAAAGAGGGAACAAATCCAAAGGTTGACCTGGCGATTTCAATGATTGACAGGCTTAAAGGCTATCTGCGCCAGGGGATAGAAGACAGGAGGGATCTTGCAGACAGTATTCATGGTCTGTCACTTCTGTTTGAAGAGACCAAAGATAGGAGCGTATCATGACAATTCACTCACTTAACAACATTATCAAGCTGAAGGAATGGAAAAAGGAGGAGATTGCCACTGAGCTGCGCAAGATCCAGAAGATGATAAAACATCATGAAGAAACGATCAGGAGCCTGGAGGAGGAGTTCAGAAAAAGCATGGAAGAGTTTCAGACAAAGGCGTTCTCTAATGAATTGAAACCAGAGGCATTAAGATCCTACCATGTATACATTGACCAGATGACAAAAAGGATGAACACACAGAAGGAGTCCCTCAAGAAAAGGTTGGAAGAACTTAAGGAGACGCAAAAAATGCTTACCGAGGCACATCGTGATAAAAGACTTGTGGAAAGACTCCGAGAAAAGAGAATTAGAGAACTCAGAAAAGAACAGATGAGAAAGGAACAGAAAACCATAGATGATATCTCCCTGAAAAGGTTCGGACAATGACCAGGGTTGTACTAATGATCTTTTTACTGACAATGGTAGCTATCTCTACCTCACCGGCTACAGTGTACTCTGAGGAGGAGATCTTCCGCTATCTCAAAGAAAAAAAAACAGAGCTTGAGCAAAAGGAGTTGGAACTCCAGAAGAGAGAGAAAGACCTCAAGGAGATG
>JALUAR010000229.1:0-9429 GCA_027050975.1 Thermodesulfovibrio sp. | reverse complement strand
AGTATGAAGAGATCCTGAATAGTTTGGAAAAGATAGTAAAGAGGTTACAAAAGGAGAAGAACGAAAGGATGGAGCAGATAATTAAGACCTATGAAAAGATGCCTCCTGAGGAAGCAGCCATCAGGTTTGAATCAATAAAAGAAGATATGGCTGCAACCATACTGGCAAGGATGAAACCCAGAAAGGCAGCGGGAATACTGGCAAATATGGCCCCTGAGAGGGCTGCAGCCCTGACAGAGAAAATAGCAAAGATAAAGGATTTAGACAAAATCTCCTCTAAGCTGAGATAAACTCCGAACATCCCGCCTGTATTTACCGGCCCACCCAGCGATAACAATACAAAACCAGAGTAAGGAGGGGCGGTATGATTGAGTCGGAACGGATTGGAATTTTGCAGAAGATTCACCTGGATGGTGAATAGCAAAATTCCCTCGGAGGCGTGCATGGATGCACGCCGAGAATGAGTTGAAGACTCAATCATACCGCCCATAATAAGTCTTATCTCTGGAGGATTTGGGTGGAAAAATATTCCCTCCTTGTGAAGAAAATGCCTACCCTACCCTGTCGGCAACCGACCCGTAATCTTTAAAACCATTAAAAACCAATACCCTGCAAAGAACTATAAGAGGATTACAATCTGGCATAATTCTTGTTATGAATAAAACAGAAAATTGAGGGTAATATGTCAGAAGCTATCAACATAGGTCTTTTACAGGCTCCACAGGCTGATGGAGATATAAAAACAGGCATCAAAACCCTGTTTAAAGATCTCTCCTCCACCTCCCGTTCATCCCTTTTCTCTCAAATAATAGGAGGCTTTTTAAGCTCGATTCATCATGGAACCAATACAAATCTTCACCAAGGAAAAAACCAGGCATCTCCGTTCTGTTCCTTACCTCTCCCGACAGGAATGCCGAACAATGGAACGGTTATTAAATCAAATATCCTTGGCAATGGTGTGGTCTTAGAAGGACTTAACCCGTCACATACCACCGTGACACAAGCCTCTGGATATGCCTCATTAACAACATCGGAAGGGAACAACTTAAACACTTCCCATAATAAAGAGGGTGATCCAACTGTTGCCGAAGAGAACAACCTTTACCAGAAATTGACCGAAAAAAATAAAGGCACTACAGAGGAGTCAAAATCTTCTGAATATAGCATCCAGAATAGAGAGAGAAAAGATCTCAAAAACCTTCTGTCAGAATTAAAAAACAATGAGGAAAAGCTTCAAACCGAGATCGAACCCGATCCTGATAAGACGACACAGGATAGCAAGCAAACCAATGAAAAATCATTCACACAGGAACATTTATTATCTGATATCGACGGACAGGAGATTCATCATACCTCCCAACCAAAGGAGCACCAGGCACTACAGCATGCACCCGGGCTCCAGTCTATTAAACATCATCCCGTACGCATGGAAAAACTGATTGAGGATATACAGCATCTGAACACCATTCAGAACAAAGGTGGACATGCCATAAATCTCACTATTGAATCAGAAGGGCTCGGTAAGATAGCCCTGCATGTCTCTGTTAATAATCATCATGTCAGGGCAGATTTCATTGCTGATCATATTAAGAGTTTGATGGAGATTCAAAGCAACCTTCCGGATCTTTTCTCATCCCTGCACAGAGAGGGATTAACCCCGGGAGATTTTAACTTTATGTTAAAGGATCAGACAAGGAGGGACAATCTCAACGGTCAAAACACTAACACCGAATCAGCATCTTCGGAAATCATTACGGAAACAACGACAAAAGGACATCACTACATAAGCATCAAGGCTTGATGAAAGGAGGATAAATGAATACGATAAGCACCACAGTAAAAAAAGAGGACTTTCTTAAGCTCTTTACAACACAGTTGAGGTTTCAGGACCCACTTAATCCCCTGAATAGCACCGAGTTCACTGCACAGCTTGCCCAGTTCAGTTCTCTGGAGCAGCTAATCAACATCAATGACAATCTTTCCAGCATCCTTACGTACCAGGACTCCCTTAACAATGCCCTTGCAACAAACCTGATAGGTCGCTCTGTAATTGTGAACGGAGATAAAGTCCAGTTAAACGGTGACCCTGTTAATATCAATTTCGTCCTGAGCGAAGAGGCTGCAAATGTAAGGCTTGACATCTACAACGACAGCGGTGACCTGGTAAGATCCATCGATCTTGGTCCTCAGCAGGCAGGTAATAATACATTTACCTGGGATGGAAGAGATAACTACGGAAACACCCTTCCTGACGGTACATATACCGTGGAGTTTGCTGCCACTGATGCAGAAGGAACCTCAATTTCTGTGTCAACAGAAATAGGTGCACGGGTGTTGGGAATTACCTTTGACGAAGGTATAACCTATCTCCTGCTTGACAATGGAATGAAGGTCTCCCTTTCAGACATAAAGACTATAAATGAAGGAGGTGTTTAGATATGCTAACAGCCCTGTACTCGGCTATCAGCGGACTGAATGCAAATGGCGTTAGTCTGTCAGTTATAGGTGATAATGTAGCGAATATGAATACCATAGGATTCAAAACAAGCAGGATTTCCTTTGGTGACGTCCTCAGTCAGACCATCACAGGAATCGCCGGCAACTCTCAGGTTGGAAGGGGTGTGCTGGTAACAGGAGTCTCTCCGCTCTTTACCCAGGGCTCTTTCGAGACTACAGCAAGTGCCCTTGATATGGCCATTGACGGCGAAGGATTTTTTATTGTAAGCGATGGCTCGGGAAGACTCTATACCAGGGCAGGTCAGTTTGCCCTTGACAAGAACGGAAGAGTGGTCAACCCCGATGGATACGTGCTGCAGGGATATCAGGCCGATGCTGCCGGTAATATTACAGGAACAATAGCAGACATTACCATCACCACACAGCAGGCGCCGGCAAACAGAACCTCAACCGTTAGTCTGACCCTTAACCTTGATGCAAGTGACTCTGTGCCAGGTGCTGCATTTACACTGGATGGTAACGGCGACGGCACCAGCGATGACCCTGCCAATTACAACTTCTCCACCCAGATTACTGTTTATGATTCCCAGGGTGATGCCCATGAGATCACAGCCTATTTTGTAAAGACCGCTGCCAACACCTGGACAGTTCATTACGTCTACCCGAACCCATCCTCTCCAACCACCCTGCTTGATGCAGGCACACAGACACTCACATTCGGAACCAACGGAGAGCTTGTAGACGATAACTCCTCCACAGCCATCGACTTCAATTTCGGAAGCTCGGTAGTGAATCCTCAGAGCATCTATTTTAATTATGGTACAGGAACGGGCGAGACACCGGCAGGCACCGGCCTTGACGGCACCACCCAGTATGCATCTGAGTATGCAGTGCTTAACCTCACGCAGGATGGCTATCCAGCAGGCTCTCTTAGAAACCTGAACATTGAGCAGGACGGTACCATTACCGGAATCTTCACAAACGGACAGACCCGTGTCATCGGACGTATCGCCCTTGCCAAGTTTGCTGCTCCACAGGGGCTCACCAAGATGGGTAAAAATCTCTTTGCAGAATCCTATAGCTCTGGCCAGCCCATTGTGGGCCCTGCTTCCTCAGGCGGTCTCGGAAGGGTGCTCAGCAATACCCTCGAGCTCAGCAACGTCGACCTTGCCGAAGAGTTCATCAAGATGATCTCTGCCCAGAGGGGATTCCAGGCAAACTCAAGAATCATCACAACTACAGACGATCTGCTTCAGGAACTGGTGAATCTGAAGAGGTAATCAGCACTTCTGCTCCCTCCACTTACAAAAGTGGAGGGAGGCTTTCTTGTCAGTCATACATTATTAAGAATCTTTTAACACCTTCCAATTAATTATCCAGCTATTCCCATAATCTCTTCCAACTTGCCTCGCACCATCTTCTCAATCTCTTTCAAAGCCTTGTCTGTGTTAGCCTCAAATCTCATTACCAGGGCCGGCTGAGTGTTAGATGCTCGAATAAGAGCCCATCCATCCGGGAAGTTTATTCTAATCCCATCTATGGTAGAGCCCGGATAATCACTGAAAGCCTCTTTCATTGCCTCTACTATTTTGAATTTTTTGTCATCCGGGCAGTCAAATCTTATCTCAGGTGTGGAAACAACACTGGGGATGTCTTCAAGTAATTTTTTGATTCCAAAAGGCTTGCCTGAGTTCTTCACAATCTCTGCCAATCTTAGTGCTGCATATATGGCATCATCATATCCATAGTATCTGTCAGCAAAGAATATATGGCCGCTCATCTCTCCGGCAAGGAGAGCACCTTCCTCTTTCATCTTCTTTTTAATAAGGGAATGTCCTGTCTTCCACATAATCGGGGTTCCATTGTTTCGTTTTATATCATCATACATACATTGTGAACATTTAACCTCTCCGATTATGGTAGCGCCAGGATGATTCTTAAGAATATCCCGTGAAAATATTATCATCAGCCTGTCACCCCACACTGGCTCACCTTTCTCATCTACAACACCAATCCTGTCTGCATCACCATCAAATCCGATTCCAAGATGGGCTTTTTCTTTCCGAACGGTTTCTCTCAAATCTTTGATATAATCAAGCACCACTGGATCAGGATGGTGGTTTGGAAACCTTCCGTCTGGCTCTGAGTAAAGCTCAATCACATCCGCCCCAAGTCTTTTCATTATCTCAGGTGCAACCAACCCTGCCGTGCCATTGCCTGAGTCAACCACCACCCTGAGACCTTCAAAAGATTGAAATCCTTCAACCATAAAATTTATATACTCGCTAATAATATCAAACTCTTCCTCTCTTCCTTTCTTGCCACCTTCCACTCTTCCACTTATCAACTCATCTTCAATAATTCTTTTTATTTCCTGAATAGCATCACCATAGATTGTCTGTTTGCCTACACTTAATTTAAACCCATTATACTCAGGAGGGTTATGGCTGCCGGTTATCATTATCCCTCCATCAACTTCAAGCCTGTAAAGAGAAAAATACTGAAGCGGTGTGGGACATACTCCGATATCAACAACATCAACTCCGCTATCAATCAGGCCGTTGAGAAGACTCTCTTTTAGCGAAGGAGAGGAAAGCCTTACATCTCTGCCAACTGAGAGTTTGATATCCTTTTTATTCAGAACCTGCTTAATATAAGTGGCAAAGGCCCTGCCAATCAGATAAGCGATTTCATCCGTCAAATCATCTCCATAAACTCCTCGTATGTCGTATTTTCTGAATATCATCCTTCCACCCTTCCATATACATCATCAAATCTCTTAATGTCATCCTCTCCTACATACTCACCGTTTTGCACCTCTATCATCTCAAGAGGGACCTTCCCGGGATTTTCGAGTCTGTGAAGTGTTGATTTGGGCACATAGGCTGATTCATTTTCATGCACAAACATCTCTTTACCATCAATTGTAACCTTTGCAGTTCCCTTGATTACCACCCAGTGCTCACTTCTGTGATGATGCAGCTGAAGGCTGAGTTTAGCCCCGGGATTTACAACAATTCTCTTTATCTTATACCTTTCCCCCTCTTCCAAAACCGTATAATTCCCCCATGGCCTGTATGTGGTAACATGCTCGTCTGTCTCCTTTTTTCCGTGCTTTTTTAATTGCGTAACAATATCTTTAACCTTTTGAGCCTGTCCTTTTTTGGCAATCAAAATCGCATCATCGGTTTCGATAACAAGTATATCTTCAAGTCCGACTGTTGTTATAAGTCTTCGATTGCCTATTATAAGACTGTTTTTTGTATCTATATCAAGGACCTCTCCTATTTTTACATTCAAATTATGATCTTTATCCAGAATTTCATGCACACTATCCCATGAACCAATGTCTGACCATGTTATATCCATGGGCAATACGACAGCTCTGTCTGACTTTTCCATTACTGCATAATCAATGGATATATTGGGCATCTCATTAAAATTACAGAGAATATCCTCATAACTTCCGTTAAGTCGAGCAGAGATCTCCGGAGCATGTCTTTCGAATTCCTCCATCATGGTTCTTACACTGAAGGCAAACATTCCAGAGTTCCAGTAGTATTCACCACTTAAGAGATATTCCTTTGCTGTTTCCAGATCAGGCTTTTCCACAAACCTCTCCACCCTGTATGCATCTGCCCGCTCATCTGCATTGTCCTCTGCAGATCCATCCTTTGCCTTATTTATGCTTTCACCTCGCTTAATATATCCATAACCTGTCTCAGGTCTGTAAGGATGAATTCCAAAAGTAACAATGTGTCCCTCTTTAGCAAGTAACTCTGCCTTTTTTAAATACTCTGTAAATTTATCTTCCGGAGCTATGATGTGATCAGAAGGTGAAACGAAGATGATCTCGTCTTCGGAGCTTCCAAGCCTGTCCATTGTATATTTAACAGCCAGAGCAATTGCCGGAGCCGTATTTCTACCTACAGGTTCCAGGATAATGTTATCCTTTAGCTTTTCCGCATCTATGGACAATCTGTGATAGGTCTCGTTAAGTTGATTTTTCACATGAAAACGGTAATTGTTATTTGTGATTATGATCAGATCTTCAGGATGAACAGTGCTTAACAGCCTTCTGACTGTCTTCTGAAGAAGGGTCTCATCGTCACCAATGCTCAGGAACTGCTTGGGAAAGGATTTTCGCGAAAGTGGCCAGAGCCTTGTTCCGCTGCCCCCGGCAAGTATAACAGACTTCATCATCTCCTCCTATATCAAGAACTGATTAAAATAGTTTACCATATCAGCTATAGAATTCTGACAGCTTCTTATCCACAAATTCCCTGAACTCTCTTTTAAATCTTTCCCTGTTGAATCTCTCGGCATTCTTCCTTATTTCCCGGCAATCAAATTTATCCTGATCTAGTTCAAATCTTTTAACAGCATCTACCAGGCTTTCTGGTGTCTGCTCATTGAAAAAAATGCCTGTTTTATTTTCCTCTACAGTTTCTAACACCCCGCCCTTTCCAAAAGCTATCACAGGTGTACCACAGGCCTGTGCCTCAACAGGAATGATACCGAAATCCTCTTCAGCGGCAAAAACAAATGCCTTTGCCTTCTGCATGTGCTCCTTGAGCACATCGAAGGGCTGGTATCCCAATATCTCAATGTTCCTGCTTGCCTTTGATTTTATTTTTGCAAAATCAGGCCCATCTCCAATAACAACAAGCTTTTTATCAGGCATCATTGAGAATGCCTCCACAATCAGATCCATCTTTTTATAGGGAACCATTCTTGATGCTGTCAAATAAAATTCTTCCTTCCCGGTATGAACTTCAAAGCTGCCAACATCGACAGGCGGATATATAACAGTTGAATCTCTACCGTAGATCTTTTTGATTCTCCTTGCTATATAATATGAAAGGGTAACAAAATGATCCACCCTTTTAGTTGATATGTAATCCCACATACGTATATAATGTAAAATCATTTTTGCAACCGCACCTTTTATGCCTTTGTTCAAACCAGTTTCTCCAAGATACTGATGATAGAGATCCCAGGCATATCTTACAGGTGTACAACAGTAACAGATATGAAGTTGATCAGCACGGGTCAAAACACCTTTGGCTACACAGGTACTGACGGAAATTATTACATCTGAGTGCGACAGATCAAACTGTTCTATAGCTAACGGAAAAAAAGGCAGATAGCTCCTGTACTTGCTTTTTGCCTTCGGTAGTCTCTGAATGAAAGATGTGTAAATTTCACAGTCCTCAAAGATACTGCCTTTGAGATTTTCCCTGTCCGAAACCAGAGTATATATTGGTCCGGGATAAAGCTCATAAATCGCCTCCAGGACCTTTTCAGCACCTGCAAGTGTAACAAGCCAGTCATGTATTAATGAAACTTTCATCTTGATTCCTGCTGCACCCTCCTGATGTCAGCATCCACCATAATTCGCACCAGATCCTCAAATTTTGTTTTTGGCTCCCAACCAAGTTTCTCCCTTGCTTTCTGAGGATTACCTATCAGTATATCAACCTCGGCAGGACGGTAGAATTCAGGAGAAACCTCAACCAACACTTTTCCTGTAGCTTTATCTATTCCTCTGGTGTCCACACCTTCGCCCTCCCAGGCGATATCATATCCAGCAGCATTAAAGGCATATTCAACAAACTCTCTTACCGAGTGAGTCTCGCCAGTAGCAAGAACATAATCATCAGGAGATTCCTGTTGTAACATTAACCACATACCTTCCACATATTCCCTGGCGTATCCCCAGTCTCTTTTTGAATCCAGATTGCCAAGTATAATTTTATCCTGTAGCCCGTGTTTGATTCTTGCAATTCCATATGTGATTTTTCGTGTTACAAATTCAAGACCTCTCAGAGGGGATTCATGATTAAAGAGTATCCCGGCACAGGCAAACATGTTGTATGACTCACGATAATTGATGGTTATCCAGTGTCCGAACAGTTTGGCCACACCATATGGACTGCGGGGATAGAACGGTGTTTTCTCGGTTTGGGGAATTTCCTGAACCTTGCCGTACAGCTCACTTGTTGAAGCTTGATAAAATTTTGCATCAGGATTTACCAGCCGCAAAGCCTCCAGAACACGCAAAACACCGATAGCATCTACTTCCGAGGTTAGAATAGGCTGATCAAATGAAACACCAACAAAGCTCTGTGCAGCTAAATTGTAAACCTCATCCGGTTTTACTTTCTCCATTGTTTTAATAATATTTGTAAGCTCAAGCAGGTCCATGTAAACTATTTTAATCTCATTTTCGATCCCAAGCTCTTTCAGCCTCCAGTTGCCGGAATCACCACTTCTTCTGTCAGCTCCGTAAACCTGATACCCCCTTTCAAGAAGCAGTTTAGCAAGGTATGCACCATCCTGTCCCCTGATACCGGTAATCAATGCAGTCTTAGCCATTCAGACAACCTCCTTTATTACTTTCGTCAGTTTTTTCGCTGACTCGTGCCAGCTATAAAGCTTGACTCTGTCAAACCCTTTTCTTCTTAACTCTTTCTGGAATGTTTCATCTTTCAAAACCTCGTGAATCCCCCTTGCTATATCATTTATGTCATCGGGATTTACATAGTGGGCAGCGTCGCCACAAACCTCCGGCAGGCTTGTTGTTTTCGAAACAACCACAGGACAACCACATGCCATGGCCTCAATTGGAGGCAGTCCAAAACCTTCATACAGAGACGGATATACAAACAACAGGGCATTTCTGTACAGCCCTGATAATTCTTCGTCTGAAATATAGCCGGTCATGATTATATTGTCATTGCTCTGTATCAAATCCTTCAATGTCTGGTTAGCAAAAACCCTGTTTTCAGAACCAACTATGATTAATTTTACATTACTTAATTTTAATCTATTGAAAGCAAGAATAAGGTTTTTAAAGTTTTTCCTTGGGTCAAGCGACGAAACAGCCAGAATGTATTCGCCATACTTATTATAAAACTCTTTTTTTGAGAAATTCCCGATTTTCTCTGATACCCCATTATAGATTACCTC
>JALUAR010000228.1 GCA_027050975.1 Thermodesulfovibrio sp. | reverse complement strand
CAGAGGTGAGTTTGTGCCAGTCCTCCTTGCGAATAAAGCCCTTTCTGATTCTGTTTGAGTCGATCATTGCCTCTGCACAGAGCATTCTCAGGGCAAGTTGCCGCTTTGACATCTCAAGGCTGAATATCGCCACTGGCTCGCCCAGTTCCACGCCTACATGTTGGGCTATGTTAAGGGCAAAGGCGGTTTTACCCATTGAGGGGCGGCCTCCGACAATAATAAGATCACCCTGCTGAAATCCGGTGGTGAGTTCGTCCAGATCCCTGAAGCCCGATGGAACCCCTGTAATCGCCTCCTTGCGATCGTAAAGGTGCTCTATCATTTCGAAGCTGTCTTTAATTACATCCTTGAGCTTTGCAAAAGATGTCTTTACCCTTTTGTCCGAGATTGCAAAGATATTCCTTTCGGCAATATCCACCAGGTCATCGGCAGGTAGACTCTCTTCGTAAACCATGGAGACAATTTCCGTGGCTGTTTGAATAAGCCCTCTCATCAATGCCTTTTCCCTGACAATCTTTGCATGATGACGGACATTTGCAGAGGTGGGAACAGAATGGACAAGTGATGTCAGATAGGATATTCCTCCCACAGCCTCAAGCTGGTCCTTCATGCGGAGTTGGTCCGGCAGGGTTACGAGATCGATAGGCTCGTTCTTGTCAAAGAGCTCAATCATTGCTATATAGATCTTGCGATGGGCATCTCTATAGAAATCCTCGGGAGTCAGAATCTCAAGCACCTTCAGTATGGCCTCATTGTCAAGCAGAATCGCCCCTAAAACAGACTGTTCTGCCTCTATGTTCTGAGGAGGGAGTTTATCCAGAGTCTTATCAACAGAAGGTAATGGCATAGTTATATGTTGTTGGGGTAAGTAACAGTTAGTTGATGAGTTAATTATAACCCAATATGGTGATATTGTCAATTGGCGAATTTTTCAACATCCCGAGCCCAACAATAAGATTCATACCACCTCTTCCGGAGATCGGAGGATACCCTTTGACAGCCTCCTGTACAGAATTCATCGGAGCCCAGATCTGAAGGGTTTGACAAAAAAGGCAGAAATAAAGTATTTTTAATATAAAATAGGGGAGGTTTGATATGGGTCTTAGGGAGGCCAGAAAGTATATCGAAGAGCTTCATAAAAGGCAAGATAATCCGTATCTTTGGCCCGACTATCTCACAGGACTTCCTGACCGACAAGGAATCCTCAAAAAGTTAGACAGTGTATATCCAAAATTGGGCAAATATGCCATTGCTTTTGTCAGAATTGCCAATATCCATCCCTACATACTCAAATACGGTTCAAACCACCATGCAGAAATCATTCAATGGGCCGCTGCAATTCTTAAAACCCTCTCTGCAGAGGTAAAAGGAGGTTTCGTAGGTACTGTAGGAACCCATGACTTTGTCTTGATAACCCGGGCTTCTGCAATCGAGGGCGTACTTAAAAAGGCCAACAGTCTCTTTAAGAAAAAGGCATTGTCTTACTACTCAGACGATGACAGGAAACGTGGATATGTGCTTAGTTTTAGAAGCAATGACGGTGAAGCGGTCAAGGTAGGGTTCATGAAGTTTGTAGTAGCTGTAGCCAATAGCCCCGTGGGTATTGAAAAGATGGAGATTATACCCGCTCTGTCCAGGCTCTGTACATACGCCGAAGAGACTGGAGAGGACAGGATAGAACTAACAGAGGAAACCTTACAGATATAATATTCTGACAGCACCTTATCCTTAATTTCGCCCTGCCTGACGGAGAGTCATGCAAGCCTTCGTAATAACTATCCTTGTGTAGATGTCCCTTCCAAAAAACGGAAAATCTTATGCGTTTGTTCAAGATTGTGATGTGTATTTGCAATTTTACCTTAGTTGAGTAAAAGGAAACAGTAGAATACAATTTGTCAACATTTTAATATCTTCGATAAAACAAAAGGTTAATTGAGAGGAAATCTCAGAGTGGTTGTATATACTATTTTACCTATATGTTTATAAAAATAAAATAATTGTTGACAAATA
>JALUAR010000227.1 GCA_027050975.1 Thermodesulfovibrio sp. | reverse complement strand
AGAAAGACCTTGTAGTGACATTCTATAAAAGAATAAAAAAAATGGTTGATATAGATACCTGAGCAGGAATCCCATCTCTATGACTGTCTTCGATTCCCTAAATGAAGATCAAAAAACCGCTGTCTTCCACAAGGAAGGTCCCCTCCTTGTTATTGCTGGCCCTGGAACGGGAAAAACACAAACCATAACAATGAGGCTTCTGTATCTTTTACATCAAGGTGTATCTCCGGAAAAGATCATTGCCATCACTTTTACCAACAGGGCAGCTGAGGAGATGAAAACGCGACTGCTCTCATACACCTCCGCTGCCAAAGGCCTCTTTATAGGTACATTCCACCGCCTGGGGCTGGAAATACTCAAAGAGGAGCAGAAGGATGCGTTGCGTCTTGCCACCGATGAGGAGTTGTCACATATTATTAATGCCATAGCTCCCGAAAGGAATGTCGAGAAGGTACGTAAGGAGCTTTCAAGAATGAAGAATCTCCTCCTCTCCGAAGATAATTCAGAAAGCAAACGGTTGTATGAGATGTACAATCAGGCGTTAAGGAAAAAAGGATTAATGGATATCGACGACCTTCTGCTACTGCCGCTGGAGCTTCTGGAGAATGAACAAATCAGACAAAAGTATCAGGCCCGGTTCGATCACATTGTTATAGATGAGTATCAGGACATAAACCCTGTCCAGTATCAATTCATACATCGTCTGCTAAATCGGGAAGAGAACATCTTTGCTGTTGGTGATGCTGATCAGGCCATATACTCCTTCAGGGGAGCAAATGTGAAGAACTTTCTCAGGTTCCAGGAGGACTTTCCCCGGGCCAAAAGGGTTGTTCTGAGAGAGAATTACAGGAGCACTGCATCAATTCTTCAGGCAGCGCAGGAGGTTATCTCCAAAAACAAGGAGAGATTCGATGTACAGATCCTTCCCAAACACGGATGGGCCAGTCCCATACGGGTTGTCTCTTTGCCAACTGCGGAAGGGGAGGCCGAATACATAGCCTGCGAAATAGCCCGTAGAATAGGCGGGTCGACTCATGCGGATCTTTATAAGACAGATCCTGTTCATACAGACAGGAATTATGCTCTGTCGGATTTTGCCATTTTAATACGAACCCATAGCCTTGCCCCTTGCATCAGGAATGCTTTAAAGCGCCATGGTATACCCTGTAAGGTAATAAATGACAGATATCTCCACCAGTTTGAATCCATAGAGGCAACGCTGGCATATATGGATTTTATTCTTAACAGAAATGACGAGTCTTTGAAAAAAATACTGAATATACCACCCAGAGGATTAGGTGAGGCTACAGTCCAGAAACTTATAGCTCTGTCCGTTGAAAACGGTGTCTCCCTTTACAACACAATATTAAACGAGGCATCCCACCAGAAGAGACTTCGTGATTTTATATACTCCCTGAAAGAGTTTCATCCTGACCAGGGAATGAATCTTCCCACCCTGCTTAAGTCGGTACTGGAAACCTTCAACTTAACGGAGTATTACAGAACTGACAGGGAACTGTTAGAGGCCCTTATAAATATGGCATATTCTTTTCAGACGCTTCCAATACATGATGCCTTCAGAAAACTGAAGGAGGAGGTGTTTTTTGACAGGGAGGCAGACCTATACAATCAGCAGGCTGAGGTGGTTCCAGTCCTTACCATCCACAGTGCAAAGGGGCTTGAGTTCTCCGTTGTATTTCTTGCCGGTGCGGAACAGGGGATAATGCCCTTAACAAATGCTGATATTGAGGAGGAACGCAGGCTCTTCTATGTAGGAATGACCAGGGCAAAGAAAGAGCTCATAATCACACATGCCAGAAGAAGATTTATCGGAGGCTCCGCCCTGACACGACAACCGTCCCCTTTTCTGGATTTTAATGAGCAATACAAAGAGACTGTGTTTATCCATGACACACAACATAAGGGCGCAGTTCAAAAGAGTCTGTTTTAAAAAGAGAAGGCCCTCGTTGAGGGCCCCTATAGAGTGTAGCCCCGGGGGGTGGGGGAGGGAGGT
>JALUAR010000226.1 GCA_027050975.1 Thermodesulfovibrio sp. | reverse complement strand
GAGCCAATGTTTTGGCATCGGTAAGATCATTTATTGCCACTATTTCAAAATCTGTCTGGTTGACAGATGCCCTGAAAAAGTTTCTACCTATCCTTCCAAACCCGTTAATGCCTACTTTCACAGCCATATCGCATCCTCCTCCCTAAAATCAAAATAACTTCAGGAGACAAGGTCTCCACTTAACCCAGAGGTTAGCTTATCAGAGATGTCCGACCTCCAGGCCGAGCGATTAAAATATCAACCAAGCCAAACTCCTTCAAATTTTACATACAAATCCTACTTAAAGGACTGATAGCCGAGTTGTCTCAGTCGAGCTTATTTATGACAAGGCCTGTCAGAATTTTCGGATAAAAATAGGTTGATTTTGGAGGCATCCTCAGACATTCCAGGGCGACTTTCTCTACATCTTCGACCTTTGTCGGGTTCAAGAAGAAGCCGGCTTTGTATTTCCCCTCCCGCACCTCCTTTTCCACCAGATCCGGACTCATCTCATAGGCAACCCCCTCCACGCTATAAATCTTCTTAAATATTAGTTCATGAAGCACGGTTACATCAAGCCCCCTCAATGGTGGTTCGACATCTGACAGGTCAATATTTTTCGGAATCAATATATACCTTTCATTATACCCATTTATGGTCATCCCTATGGCATGATCATATCCTGCCATCTCTTTTATTATATCTCTATCTTCGTCTATCATTTCGATTTCAAAATATCTTTTCAGTGGTGTTATCAGATCAGCTTTGTCATCCCTTGAAAGTATCTTTCTTACCAATCTGTGAGTTGGCAGAATGCTTAACCCGCCATCAGATATGTTTACTAAAAGCATCATTACATAATTATAAGGCTCCTCACCTGTATGAGCCGGGTTGTTGCGTTTCTGTTCTTTCATATACTCAAGGGCTGTTTCATATCTGTGATGTCCGTCAGCAATATAGATAGGCCGCTCATTTACGGTCTCGCTGATTATCCGCATATCCTCCTCATTGTCCACTATCCACATGCTGTGTTCGGCTCCGTCAAGATCTTTGGCACTTATGTAGGGAGCCCCGGAGGATATCCTGTCAAATACAGATCCATAATTCTTCTCTGTATTATTGAAGATGGAAAAAATTGGACTCACATTGGCCTTGCAATAACGCATAAGATTTAATCTGTCCGCTTTGGGTTTGGAATGAGTAGCTTCATGTGGATAAACACCTTCGCAGAGTTCCGTAATCTTTACCCTGGCAAAAACACCTCTCATTGTCAGATCCCTGCCCTGAAGCCTGTAACGCACCTGATATAAATAAAATGCAGGTCTCTGGGTGACTTTGAGAATTCCCTCGGACAGCCAATCAGAGAGATACCTCTTTGCCCTTGTGTAACGGTTCTCTCCCTCCTCCGAATCCCCTTCCTGATCCTTTCCGAAGTCAATCCTTACAATATTGTAAGGACTTTTTTCGTAAAGACGCTCCTTCATCTCAGGGGTGATAATATCGTAAGGAGGAGAGACAACATCCTCACTTTTCACCCTGGAGGTATCATAAACAATGCCTCTAAATGGTCTTACCTCAGTCATTGGCCTGAATATGTTAGCATGGCAGGCATGATAAATTCAAAGTCAAAGAGCTTGTATTCACCCCGGACACCTTAAGGATACTATCTAATGGCTCTTAATCCAGAAATTTCCCGGGCTACCTTGGGATTAAGAGTTATTAGAATTACTGTTTTATTCTGACTCTGTACTTAACCTTTATAATATCCTTTGCCGGCACGTTTACATCCAAGCGCAATGTATATGCACCGGTTTTTTTGTACGGATGAGAGGATTCAACCACCTCCCACTGTCCTGTCATGGGCTCTATAACGCCTACTGTTATATCCGTCTCTTTATGATTTCTAATAACTATTTCCCACTCGGTCTCGTAAACATTGGGGGCATATTTCCGGTAATCGGTTTGCAAGCGTTCGGCAATAACATCAAAGGCCTTTCCTATCTGGAGACGTAATGTTTCATCTACCGGAGTATGCCCTATTCTGTCCTCTCCTATGAACTGCAAGTTGCCTTCAGGGTCTTTCTGATAAACCCTTACAAGACCGGCTGGTAAAGGCAGCCCCAGTCCGGACTTTTCGGAATTGTCAAACATAACGAAAACCTGCACCGGCAACTGTTGCCTCTTTCCGCTTCTGAATGATGCAATGTACCCTCTGTCTCCCTGAAAGATATACTCCTTGGAAATTCTTACTCTTCTGGTCTTTATCAGGCTTATCTGTTTTTTCTCTCCATCGGCAACGGAGACTCTCCGGTCAAGTCTGTATATGTGATACTCTCCCAAAGTGGTCTCTGAAACCATCCGCTTTTCCTCCAGAGCCATGGTTTTATAAAATCCTCTGCCATGTGTGGCCTCCACCCGATGGATTTCACCTGCAACAAGGCTCACCCTTGCGTTGCTGTAATCTGTACCACTTGAGTTCTCGACCGTGATCCAGGCTGACAGCTCACCTACATCATCCCGGCTATCAATGCGAAGATTATAATCCGCTTTCCAGTTCAGCCCTCCTGTAAGATATGAAATCTCGGCTTTAACATATCCCTCTGTCTTGCTCTTATACAGGTAAACAAGCGAGGCTTCAGAGAAGAGCCCTTTCGGAATTGAGGGAAGCACCTTGTAACCGGGATAACCCAGATAAATCTCACCATCGATCTCGTATATCTCGTCTTTCGCATTCAACAGCCTGGCCTTTTTGATCACCGTACCCTCGGGGGTGAAACGGACCAGCCTGATCATCTTCCCCTCGTAAGCCTCAAGCAGAGTGATCGGATTGAAGGGCCTGTATCTGAACTCCTGCTGAAGAATATCTACCTTTTCTTGCCTGTCAAGTAATCTTAATTGCACGCTCTCCGGAATTAAGGAGGATGCAACAGCACGAAATATCAGTTCTCCTTCTCCCCTGCGGAGCCGAACCCTTCTCGTATCCTTAACAACCCCAATCCCGGACGAGTATACCGTAATCTCCAGGTCAGACCTTTTCTGCTGCTCGGCCCACAGATACTCGCCCATGAAGATCAATCCGAAAACAAGGCAAAGGAGTAATACAAGAGCCCCCCGCTTTTCTTTCATTCCTGCCAACATTTGAACCTCCTCCCACCTCATTTGTTAGTTAAATTCATTAGTGTCCGGTAAAAATTTAACTTGAGAAATCCCTGTGGCTTGCCACAGGGTTACCATTTACTCAAATCCAGCACAGTGTTCTACTCTGTTTATCGGACAGTAGTGAGTTAAGTTATTATACGGAAACTATGGATATAATAACAGGCAAAAGATTACTAACGGATTAAAACCTTACAGGCGCTATTGATTTACTCGGTTATACCTAATATAATAACCTAATATCCTTGGTCCAGCGGTAACAACAAACCAGCAATTGTCCGGAAGGGATGGAATGGAGGAATCTTATACCCGGATTTGGGTAATATAAACTAAAGAATAATGACAGGAAGGGAACATATTTATGGTCGGAATCATTGGCGGAAGCGGACTTTACGAAATTCCCGGCTTTGAAGTAGTCGAAAAGGTAAAGTTAAATACTCCCTATGGAGCACCTTCAGATGAATATGTGGTAGGCAAAATAGGAGACAGAGGCGCTGTTTTTCTTGCACGACACTCCAGGGAGCACAGCATACCTCCCCACAAGGTGAACTACAGGGCAAATATCTGGGGATTTCGAACCCTGGGGGTTAAGCGAATCATAGCGGTAAATGCAGTGGGTGGCATTCGTGATGATTTCTGCCCCGGAGATATTGTTATTCCGAACCAGATTATTGATTTTACAAAGAACAGGCAACACACCTTTTATGACGGACCAGAGGTCTATCATATTGACTTCTCGGAACCTTACTGCCCTGAAATGAGGAAAGCTGTCTTGAGTATTGACAACACAGTTCATGACGGAGGGACCTATGCCTGCACAGAAGGGCCTCGGCTCGAGACACCGGCGGAGATAGCCTTTTTGAAATTAGCCGGAGGAGACATGGTGGGAATGACAGGTATGCCAGAGGCATCCCTGGCCAAGGAACTCACCCTCTGCTATCTTTGTATCGCTGTTATTACAAACTATGCTGCCGGTATTTCAACCACAAGGCTTACAACCACCGAAGTTATAGAAACAATGAAGGCCAGTACAGAGAGGGTAAAACTCCTGATTTCGGAACTTATAAAAAACCTTCCAGAAGAAAGGTCCTGCTCCTGTAAAGACTCTCTTAAGGATGCAAGGGCATAGTCTATGCAAAGGATTCTGATTGTTGAAGACAAGCTGTCCATGGCGGAAATGCTCAAGGCAACTCTGACTGCCGAAGGATATAATTGTTCCATTGCCATAACTGCTGAGGAAGGAATCGGAAAGATATCCTCGGAGGCACCCGACCTGGTTCTGACAGATCTTAAGCTCCCTGATAAAGACGGCCTGGAGATTCTCAGGGCCGCACGCTCGGAGGCCCCTGACATTCCCGTAATAATCATGACAGCCTTCGGAACCATAGAGATAGCTGTGGAAGCAATAAAAGAGGGAGCCTTCGACTTTATAACAAAACCCTTTGACATGGATCACCTCCTTGTAATCATCAAACGTGCCTTGGAGACACGCCGTCTTTACAGAGAAAATCTCCTTCTAAAAGAGGAGATCGTGACCCGAAAGGGGCTGCCAACAATTGTTGGCAGTAGCGAGAAGATTCGAGAGGTTATTGAGAAGGTCCGGAAGGTTGCTTCTACAAAAACCACAGTGCTACTTCAGGGAGAAAGCGGAACAGGCAAAGAACTCTTTGCCCGGACAATACACCAACTCAGTCCGAGAGCAGAAGCCCTCTTTATTCCCATAAACTGCGCGGCAATCCCCAGGGAGTTACTGGAGTCCGAACTATTTGGACATGAAAAAGGGGCTTTCACCGGAGCTACAACACGAAAGCCCGGCAAGTTCGAACTTGCCAACCACGGCACAATTTTCCTTGACGAAATAGCTGACTTAGAGCCCTCCTTACAGGCTAAACTTCTAAGGGTTTTACAGGATCAGGTGATTGAAAGAGTGGGTGGCACAAAGCCTCTTCAGGTTGATGTAAGAATCATTGCAGCCACAAACAGGGACCTCGCCCAGGCGGTTAAAAAGGGAGAATTCAGAGAAGATCTCTTTTACAGACTCAATGTCTTTCCCATACACATTCCGCCTTTAAGAGAGAGGAAGGAGGATATTCCGCTCCTTGCGGAGTTCTTTATTGAACGCTTCGCCAAAGAGATGAAGACAAAAAAGAAGAGGCTTTCCAAAGAGGCGTTAAATATCCTTATGCAGTATAACTGGAAAGGCAATGTCCGGGAGCTTGAAAACACAATAGAACGGGCCATGATCCTTAGTGACGGTGACACCATTGAACCGGAACATATCTCGCTGGTAGCAGTGGAGTCACCCTGCCCGGGCGAGAACCTTCCCATGGATGGCCCTTTAGAAGAGACAACAAAGGCTGCCATCAGGATGGCTGAATCGGAGAGAATCCGCAAGGCACTTATCGAAACCCGCTGGAATAAGACCAGGGCTGCCGAGATACTTCAGGTAAGCTATAAGACCCTTCTCACAAAGATAAAGGAGTACCGGATTGAGTGAAACCGGGCTGGATATCCTGATTGTGGATGACGAACCTCTCCAAAGAGATATTTTAAAGACTATTCTATCCGAAGAGGGGTTCGAGGTATCAACAGCCTCCTCAGGCAATGAAGCCTTCTCTATAATTGCCAAAACACCGCCCAAGGTTGTCCTTACCGACCTGAAAATGCCCGGCATCTCCGGAATGGAGCTTCTTGAGAGGATTCAACAGATGGAGATAGTGCCGGCTCCTGCAGTATTGATTATGACAGCTTACGGTACCATCTCTTCTGCAGTTGAAGCAATTAAAAAGGGGGCATATGACTATCTGACCAAGCCCCTTGACAAAGAGACCGTCCTGTTTAAAGTACGCCAGGCCATTGAGAGACAGCAACTGCTATTTGAGAACATCAATCTCAGAGACAAACTTTATGGACAATTCAAAATCGAAGGTATTATAGGCTCCTCTGAAAAGATGAAAAAGGTGCTGGAAACAGTCAAAAAGGTCTCCCCCACAAATGCCACCGTACTTATCAGGGGAGAAAGCGGAACAGGCAAAGAACTGGTTGCCAAGGCCATTCATTACAACAGTTTAAGAAGAGACCGTCCTTTTACAGCTCTTAACTGCGCCTCCATACCGGAGAATCTTCTGGAAAGCGAACTATTTGGTTATGAGCCAGGGGCATTCACCGGGGCAACTTCGAGAAAGAAAGGACTGATAGAACTGACAAGTGGGGGCACGCTATTTCTTGATGAAATAGGAGATATGCCAATGAATCTTCAGGCAAAACTCCTGAGGGTTTTGCAGGACGGTGAGGTCAGGCGTCTTGGTGGCAAGGACTCCTTCAAGGTTGATATAAGAACCATAGCAGCCACCCATCATGATCTTGAGGAACTGATAAAGGAGGGCAGATTCCGTGAGGACCTTTATTATCGGCTAAGGGTTGTTACAATCCAGTTACCTCCGCTTCGAGAAAGAAAGGGGGATATCCCCTTACTGGTAGAGCATTTTATCAGCAAGTATAATGAAGAGTTCGGCAAAAGACTAAAAGGGGTGGAAGATCGTGCTATGAAGGCCCTCATAGAGTACCACTGGCCCGGCAATATCAGGCAGCTTCAATCCGTTATAGAGCACGCCGTTATAATGAGCGAAGGGGAAATTATCACCTATAACGATATCAGGGATGACCTTACAGTAAAGAGCAACAAAGAGAGCCTCGTCATTGATATACCCGATGAGGGGATTGTACTTGAGGAGCTTGAGAAGGAGCTTATGATAAAGGCCATGAAAAAGGCAAACAATGTTGTCAAGAAGGCAGCCCAGCTTCTGGGGATGAGCTACAAAACCTTCTGGTACAGATGGGAGAAATACGGATTAAAAAAAGACAACATCGAATAACCTCTCTATGCTATAATATCTAAATTCTACCTAAAACCAGTTAATTCCGTCACAACCTGTCAATAACCAAAAATCATAAAGAGAAATTTAAGGAGGACAGATGAATACAAGGTTTGAACTTTCCGACAGAGTCAAGAACCTTCCGCCGTATCTGTTTGCAAGGATTGACAAGATGAAAGAGGAGGCGGTAAACAAAGGGGTTGATGTTATTGATATAAGCATAGGAGACCCTGACCTCCCGACACCGGAACATATTGTAAAGGCAATGCAGAAGGCCGTTGAGAAACCGGAACATCACAAATATCCTTCCTATATAGGAATGCTGTCCTATCGTGAGGCAGTAGCTGAGTGGTACAAAAGAAGATTTAATGTGAATCTTGATCCAACCAAAGAGGTCTTATCGCTTATAGGCTCCAAAGAGGGTATTGGACATATTCCCCTTGCCTTTGTTAATCCTGGAGATATAGTGCTCTGTCCAACTCCTGCCTACCCTGTATATGCCATAGGAACTCTCTTTGCCGGTGGAGAGCCTTACTACATGCCCCTTAAGGAGGAAAACAACTTCTATCCCGATTTTAGCTCTATCCCCGAAGAGGTACTCCAGAAGGCAAAGATGATGTTCTTAAATTATCCAAACAATCCCACATCCCAGACAGCCACGGTTGAGTTCTTTAAGGAGGCTATCTCGGTGGCAGAAAGGTACAACATTATAATATGCCATGATGCTGCCTACTCGGAGCTCTATTTTGACAACAAAAAACCGATCAGCTTTCTTGAGGTTGATGGAGCAAAGGATGTGGGAGTGGAGTTTCATTCTCTTTCCAAGACTTACAATATGACCGGTTGGCGAATCGGGTTCGCCGCAGGAAATGCCGAGGTGATTGCAGGTCTGGGGAAAATCAAAACCAATATTGATTCAGGAGTTTTCCAGGCCATTCAGGAAGCAGCCATAGTTGCGCTTAACTCTGACGAGTCAATACTTGACAGTATAAGAAACATTTATCAGGAAAGAAGGGATACTCTGTATAATGGGCTGAAGTCCATCGGACTCAATGCTCTGAAGCCCGATGCCACCTTTTATCTCTGGACAAAGGTTCCACAGGGGTACACGTCCGAGGAGTTCACAATCCATCTCCTGGACAAGGCAGGAATTCTCGGCACTCCGGGAAACGGCTTTGGAGAGCCAGGAGAAGGATACATAAGATTTGCATTGACCGTGCCGGTTGACAGATTAAAGGAGGCTGTGGAGAGGATGAAAGAGGTCCTCTAACTTGAGACCCCATGCACACCGTCTACTTTGGACTCGGATCAAACATAGGGGACAGAAAGGCCAACTGTTTGCAGGCCCTTGCAGAGCTTGAGCGAAACGGAATCAGAATAATTCGTAAATCCAGGATGTATGAAACAGCACCCTGGGGTGTAACCGAGCAACCCTCGTTCATAAACATGGCAGTGGAGGCAGAGACCTCTCTACGCCCAGAAGAACTCCTTCTCACAATTAAGGAGATCGAGAAGAAGCTGGGAAGAACAGAGACCACGCGATGGGGCCCCAGGGTAATAGATATCGACATACTCCTCTTTGACCAGGAGATTATTGACACTACAATTTACGATGAGACAGGTCAGCCTCTTCCGCTTGTAATTCCCCATCCGTTTATACAGGAACGGGAGTTTGTTCTGAAACCACTGGCTGAAATAGCTCCTGATCTATTACATCCCGTCCTTGTAAAGACAATAAAAGAACTGATAGCATCACTTAAAACATAGCAGAAACAGGCAGAGTTACACCACAACAATAGTATTCTTTCCTAAATTGATGGTTTTTAACAGCAATTTCCCCTGTCTCCTTGTTCTTACCCTATCTTCTACAGGCTTAATTAAATTACCCCTTCTGCCTGCCTCTCATTTCTATAAAGAAATATACTACTTGTACAATAAAGCAATCAAATGTATCCTTTCTTAAGAGGCTTCATAGGCATTTCTCCATGATAGTTCCCAAACCTCTTTATTGATTGATAATTGTGGAAGTGCAAGGAAGTCATCATGTAGCATCCTGGTATTCTTTCTCCGACTTTGCTCCTCTCAGGATTTCCATGATTATTATTTCAGATGTGTATGCAGAGTTTTCAGAACAAGGATGGAAATCTTATCCCTTATTGATTCGTCCATTCCACAAAGGTACTTAACCCATATTATTGCACCTATCAGAAATTTCTCAGAACTCATCTTCTCTGAAATCTTTAAAATCTTTAAGTGTCAGATCAACAGGAGAAGGACATACAGACTCAAGAGATGTTCAATCTTTTTTTCTGTTAAGCTCCCTGAGGGAGGAGATTTATGAGTTCTTTCTTGGTCTTGATTGATGTAAGTCTTTTTGCCTCTTCAAGCAGTTCGTCATCAATGTCTATCGCAGACCTCATCGTACATATCCTTTATGCACATATTATAATATTTATGTCGACTTATAGCATAAAATCAGTTAATCACTTGCATCTATAAAAATCGCAAGAATGGAATAGCCTAATCTATGCGAAAAACTCTTGACATATCACAATAGGAGGGAATATCAGCAAAAGAAACTATATACGGGCATACACAGAAAAGAACGGGGCTTGTTCATGATTGAGGCTTTTCTGATATATTTTCTTGATTCAGCACCCACCTGAGATGCTCTGGTGGGTGCTATCTTAAAGGGGCTAATCTATTTCTTCAGAATCATCCCTCCACCTACCTTCACTCCCCATCTGAATCTGTGAGGAAATGCCCTGAACTCTTCTATCA
>JALUAR010000225.1 GCA_027050975.1 Thermodesulfovibrio sp. | reverse complement strand
CTCTACAAGGATAAACATTTAAATAACTCTTGTAACCTAAAATTAATTATGCCAATAAAATCAAAATCTTACTATTTTATTTTAATTTTCCTTATCGTATCGCTTTCCTTCTCATTCGCTTTTTCGCTACCGCCGGTCTACCACTTAATAAGCGAAGTTTACATAAAACTCGGAAATAATTATGTTTCATTCCTTAATTATATATCCTTCACTTCATCTGCTATCCTTTTCCACAAACCTCTTAACATGAACTGGAATTACATACAAAATGCGTTCATCTCTCCTCCGAAAGCAGGTACACCTTATAGCATTATAGGAGATATGTACAATAATCTGTTCAGATCGGATAAAATTTATACCGTTACAGTTTCTCCGGGCTATAACCGCGGGTCTGTATCAAATCTCTTCGACGGCAACGATGCTACATATCTCAGATACCCTTCCTCATCATTTCCCGTGATAATAGAAATAGATTTCCGTGGATTAAGGCACTACTGGACAGGATTTTCCATTCATTTCAACTGGGGAAGATCAACAAGTTATGTAAAAGTCGAGAAATATTACGATGCCGACGGCTGGAAAAATGGCGGCGGCTGTACGCAGGCGAACGGCGCTAAATGGGTAACTATTTACGAAAATTCAAATATTCCGCCAAAAACTTACAACATAAACATCCCACACACCACGAGTTTTCTCTGCAAATTAAGAATCACCTTAGGCGGAACACCAGCATATTCTGAAGGTGTGAGAATAGGAGAGATAAGAGGATATCAATACTATTACGGAGACCAGGGATTATATACCAAGAGAACAGGAGACAGGATATTTGGAAGTTTAACCATAGATTCTGATTTAAATGTTGGAGGAAAGGTTAAGGGAAGCGAATTATGTATAGGTAACGATTGTAAGGCAAGGTGGGGCGATCTTCAAAGATGTCAAATTCCAGATGATTCAATTAATTCAATAAGATTTAAAGTTACTTCAAATACAATTCATGGTGATGATTTATTCTTACCTCCTGAAAAAATTCGTATATATACTACGAAATATTTTTTTGTGGATGACACTCTTACGGTCTATAGCGGGATCGGGAATTGTCCATTCGAAATTAACGAAAATCAGAAGATATCCACCGCAGATGGTTCAGAATTTGGAGACACCACTTTTCAATCACCGACTTATATGAATGTAATGTATGGAAAGAAACCATTAATAGGAGGAACAGCCGCAATTGATGGAGACCCTGCCACAGCATTTAGACCATGGTCTCCAACGCCTCCAAAGACTGTGTGGAGTATAGATCTCGGCAGAGTTTATTATGTGAAAAGGTTGGATATTAAATATGGATTGAGAGATGATGGCGAAGCAAAATCCACTGTCAAATTTTATTACAGTAATGATGGCAACAATTGGATACTTTTTCATTCCTACGCTCTTCCTTGTTATGATTGTGATATGAGCGTTACTAAGACAATTAGAATTGAGGATATCTCTTTCAGGTATCTCAGAGTAGAATTTGGAGATAATTCTCCAGGTCTTGCTGGTGATCTACTTTATCTTTATGAAATAGTTGCATGGGGAACTTAAGTAAAAAGTTTAATATAAATTTGATACCATTGAGATTAATTTTTCATTTCTAGATGAGAGCTTATCTATGGGATTCTCCAGTAAAATCAGTGCCAAGGTGGATAACGTTATTGTTCAGGATAACTACATTTTTATTCCCTTATGTTCAGTTTTGATGAAGGGTATAGTTGCAACACCTACCGCAAAGTCTGGTGCTGTCCTGAGTAAGAGAGCGTGCTTTTGCCGTGATTAGCGATTCTGTCTGGCGGAAAGTTCTCGAGGTCTAAGAGGAGAAATATTCCAAATGAATGTATCCTCAACTGAGAAAAATTTAAATATTTTTTTCTCAGTTATTAGAATATGTTTGTGAAAAAATTGGTGGTTGACTATTTTCTCAAGGTTGCGGAAGAGATTGAAAGCCTCAAAATGGTGGAGAGGGAGTTGAAAGTAAAACCCGAAAAAGGGCTGGCGATTACAATAATAGGTCCGAGAAGA
>JALUAR010000224.1 GCA_027050975.1 Thermodesulfovibrio sp. | reverse complement strand
TTGTTATACAGCAAAAATCAAAAATTTCAAACATTAAAACCATTGAAGATCCCAATTTCTGGGAACGTATGATAGCTAATAATAAAATAGATCCTAAGTGGGAAAATATTATTCATTATTATGAGGTAGTACAAAGCATCGATGATATCTTGGTAGATTATTTAAACATTGACGAGAATTATAAAGTACTTAAAAATACAAAAATTAACGAGTTAGACGAATTTGATGAAGATGAAACTAGCAAACCTTTTTGCAGAGACTTAATCAAATGCAACAAATTGGTACTGGATGCATACAGCGAACTTATCGAATGCGTTCCTTATCGATATCACCATATTGATCTTTCAGGTTTAGATCAAGGCAAAGTGGAAACACTTATAGACTCTAGAAAAATATCTCTTACACAAGAGAATATTAACCATCTCAAAGAAAAATTTGCCCCTTTACATATTAATCTTATTGAGAAGTATAGAGATAAGTTTATGGAAAGTTTGGATGAATTCAGTTTTGATGAAAACGATGTAGTTTCTTTACTGGGATCGAGAAAATTTAACCCAAAGGAGAAGTACCTCTTTATTGAAAAATATGACTTATCGAATATTGAAACAAATATTGATGCGAAAGAAGCAATTTCCAAGTTTTATATAGATAACCCTGTTCATATTAACAAAGCATTATTTGAAAAATTATTTTACAACGAAAATAAATATGATTTGGAACTGTTCATTACTCAAATTCCTTATATGGAATGCTCTGAAATAAAGACATATTTGGATGCTTTTGAAGACACTAATTATAGTGAATTACTGGAAGTATCGGCATCACCTTTAAAAATTGAAAACTGTGAAATCAATAAGCACTTATTAACTCACTTAGAGGAAAAAGGCTGCATAAGTTCATGGAAAGAAGATGGAAAGCATTTAAAAGTTAACAGAAAAAGAAAATAGATCCATGAAAACTCAAGTATATTTTCAGCAACATAAACTCGGCACCCTCGCCATCAAAGACCGTAAAATCTATTTCGAATACGACAAAGCATTCGTCAAAACAGGCTTACAACTCTCTCCCTACAAGCTCCCGCTTAAAGCCGGTGTATTTCGTTGCAACGATGATGTGTTTGAAGGGTTGTGGGGGCTTTTTGCCGATTCGTTGCCCGATGGCTGGGGGCGGCTGCTGATGGATCGGCATCTGATGAGGCTCGGGGTCAATCCACGCAGCATATCGCCGCTTGACAGGCTGGCGTATATGGGTAGCCATGCGATGGGAGCACTCAGCTATGAGCCGGAACATGCGGTTGAAAGTAAGATAGACCAGATAGTACTGGATGACTTGGCACGAAGTTCGCAGAAGATACTTGCAGGTTCCAGCGATGACATGCTTGATGCACTGCTAACACTTGGGGGGTCATCGGCGGGGGCGAGACCGAAGGTGCTGGTGCAGATAAACGATGACCTCCAGCAGATCGTACATGGGAGAAATGCACTGCAACAGGGGTTTAGCCACTGGATGATCAAGTTCGCTTCCAGTACCGACACACAGGAGATCGCTGCCATAGAGTATGCTTACAGCCTCATGGCAAAAGCAGCGGGTATTGAGATGCTCCAAACCGCACTACTGGAGGGAAAAAAGGGAAGATACTTCGCTGTCAAACGCTTCGATCGGGACGGAGACAGGCGCATCCACATGCACTCAGTCGCAGGGCTGACACACAGCGACTTCAGATACCCTACCCTCGACTATGATGACCTGCTGCGCTTAACACTGCATCTGACCAAAAATATCAAAGAGGCAGAAAAGATGTTCCGTCTTGCCTGCTTCAATCTCTTTGCCCACAACCGTGACGACCATGCCAAAAACTTCTCATTTCTCATGGATGAAACGGGGCAATGGCGGCTTTCGCCCGCATATGACATCACCTTCTCTTATGGACCGGGTGGAGAACATAGCACAACCTATCTCAATGAAGGTAAAGCCCCCTCAACGGAGCACCTAAAAGCATTGGCGAAAAGGCACGGTATCAAACAAGGTGAGACTATCATTGCGGAAGTCAAAGAAGCGGTGAAAA
>JALUAR010000223.1 GCA_027050975.1 Thermodesulfovibrio sp. | reverse complement strand
CAATTTTTTTTTTTTTTTTTTGATGATGAATAAGGAACTTGAGCTGGTAGGAAGGGAGATATATGAGCTTGAAGGCTTCAACCTTATACACGCAAACGACTGGGTCACTGTTCCTGCTGCAATATCGCTTTCAAAATTAACCGATAAGCCTTTCGTGTTGAGCCTGCATTCAACAGAAAAGGAAAGGGGCTTTGGTATAGACTATTCCGGCCTTATATATGATGTTGAGGCCATGGGTGTGCATGAGGCAAAGCACGTGATAGTGGATAAGGAAACAACGTTGAATCACATTCTCTCTGACTTCGGGCTTCAGAAAGAGAAAATAAGCATAATAAATCCGTTCGAGAAAGGATGGGAAAAGAGGATAATAGAGGTATACAGAAGTGTTTTGGGTGAGCAAAAATGAAGATACTGATGCTTTCATGGGAATTTCCGCCTTACAGGGTAGGTGGTATAGCAAGCCATTGCCATGATCTCTCTAGGGCTCTTGTGAGAATGGGTCATGATGTCCATGTGCTCACGTATGGAGATAAAGAAAGCGTGGAGTACGATGCTGGCATAACAATTCACCGCCTTCCGTCATCCAGAAACGCACCAGACATAGTTGGATGGTCAATGTTATTGAACAACAGGTTTGAAAAGAGGGCAATAGAACTGAACAAAGTGGAGAATTTTGATGTTATCCATGCCCATGACTGGATGACTGTGCCAGCTGCAATCGGGCTTAAAAAAGTCCTCAAGAAGCCTTTTGTGTTCACAATACATTCCACGGAGCAGGGAAGGGTTGGAGTAAGCAACCCGCTCTCAAAGATGATAAATGACCTGGAGTGGTATGGTACGTATGAGGCCAATCATGTTATAACCGTCGGAAAGGATTTCTGCAATGAGGTAAAGAGCTTATTCTCTGTACCGGACTGGAAGATACACTACATACCAAATGGCATTGATATAAAACGCTTTGATAGGGTTAAGGTTGTGGTTGAGAGAGAGTGGTATGTTGGAGATTGGGAGCGCATGGTTCTTTTTGTTGGTCGCCTGACGTATCAAAAGGGTGTTGATTATCTGATAAAGGCCATACCGAAGGTGCTTAAGGAGTACAGAGATGCAAAATTTGTTTTTGTTGCCAATAAAAGAGACTTACCTGATGCTCTGTCTATGGAAGAAATAAAACAAAAATTGAAACTACCTTCTCATATGAAACTTTTGGAATGTGTGGCCACCGATAAGGAGAGTGTAGTTTCCGTTATTAAAGAAGCTTTAAACGAAGTAGACTGCAAAACTGCCAGAGAAAGTGCTTTAGTAAATATTTAAATAGCTAAAAACAAGTTGGAGGTAGCCATGTTAACACCGGAAACTCTCGAAAAATTGGTAAAGGAATTTAAAGATATAGTTAGAACCAATAACTTGGACGGGCTAATTTTAGCGGATGTTGAAGGGCTACCTATTTGTTCATATTTTCAAGAAGATATGGATGAAGAAACCCTGGCATCCGCGGGAGCGGCGATATTTTCCGCCGGTTTGATGACTATTAGTGATACTAAAAAGAAAGGACTAAATCAGGTAGTGTTATATTCCCCAGACGGGTATATTATTTATACCCAAATAAGTGAGGATTACGTCTTAGGACTTATTTCTCCCGAAGACTCTAAATTAGGAATCCTTCGAATGGTTATTAAAAAAGTCTCCGACATAGTTAGAGAACTTGACTCTTAAATTTCCTTTTATCCTTTTCCTCTTAATGGAGGAAAAAAACAAAAAACTAGACTTGAAAAATACCCTAAACCTTCCTCAAACGGATTTTCCTATGAAAGCTAATCTCCCCCAAAGGGAGCCCGAAATTGCAAAACACTGGGAGGGGTTATACCAAAAGATTAAGGAAAACCGTAAAGGGAAACCTACTTGGGTTCTCCACGACGGTCCCCCTTACGCGAACGGAGCAATTCACATAGGGCATGCCCTAAATAAGATACTCAAGGACATTATCAACAAATACGAACTTATGCAAGGAAAAGACCTCGACTACGTCCCCGGATGGGATTGCCACGGTTTGCCTATAGAGCTTAAGGTAGAAAACCGTCTA
>JALUAR010000222.1:485-2093 GCA_027050975.1 Thermodesulfovibrio sp. | reverse complement strand
AACCGATAGTAGCGTATGTGGCAGGAAGAACAGCACCTGAAGGAAAAGCTATGGGTCATGCTGGAGCGATAATTTTAGGTGAAGCTGGAAAAGCTGAGACTAAAATAAAAGCATTTGAGAAGGCAGGAATACCGGTAGCAAAGATACCATCTGAAGTTCCAGAACTTATTAAGAGAGTCTAAAATTATTTGAAAATAAATTAAAGATTTTTATTCATCTTTTACATTTTACGCTTTTTCTATTTTTTAACATCAAATTAGTAGAAAATATATCTCTTAGTTGTTTATTATACTAATCACAATTCACAATGAGGTGGCTTATCTGTGAGAGCAGACATACCAGAAACCTCTAAGGGTGAACAATACCATATAGGTTTAAAGCCAGGTGATATACCGCCTTATGTCCTTTTACCTGGGGACCCTAAAAGAAGTGATCTCATAGCATCTATCTGGGACGAAAGCGAATTTGTTGCCGATAAGCGCCAATTTAGAACCTTTAAAGGTAAGTATAAAGGGGTTGAGTTAGCTGTAACTAGTACGGGGATAGGGCCTTCTGCGGTCGAAATAGCTCTAGTGGAATTAATTCGAATAGGGGCTCATACATTTATAAGGGTAGGAAGTACAGGCTCTCTTTGGAGGGAAGTAGAAGTTGGAGATGTAGTAATATCTTATGCTGCAGCTCGATTAGAGGGTACTAGTTCAAAGTACGCCCCGCCCTACTATCCGGCGATTTCTGATTTAAAAGTTACACTAGCTCTAATGCAAGCTGCAGAAACTTTAGGTGTGAAATACCATCTAGGTATAACAGCTAGTTCAGATTCTTTCTATGTAGGCCAAGAAAGACCCGTTTTTGGCGGATTCTTACCAAGAGGGTATAAGGGTTTTATAAAAGAGTTGAAAGACTTAAATGTAACTAATTTTGAGATGGAAATGGCAACCTTGTTTGTTTTAGCCAGCATATTTGGTGTTCGTGCTGGAGGCGTTTGCGCGGTTTTTGCCAATAGAGAGACTAATGAGTTTGAAAAAAAGGGAGAGAAGGAAGCGGGAATGGTTGCTAGTGAGGCTGTTAAAATACTTAGTGAATGGGATGAGTCAGGGATAGATGTTTTGAAGGACGTCTCTCTGAGGGGTAATTTAAGGTGGTTGAGACATGTTAAAAGATGAACATAGGCGTGAGGCTAGAAAACAAGCTCTTATAAACGCTATTCTGCACAATGGTGCTGCTTCAAGTAAAGCTGTATTCAAAAAGCTTATTGCTACATTCGAGGATATAAAGAATTCATTAAAAGACAAAAAAGTCAGAGACGAGATTATGAAGGAAATCGATACCATATGCCAAGAAATAAACTCCCTAACTTTAGAGGATCAAAAAAGAATATTAATGGAAGAGTTTGGGATAACCTTAGATGCCATCAGAGAGGAAAAAGCCCAAAAAACTCGAAAAGGACTCCCTCCCCTTCCAGGTGCAGATAAAGTAAAAAAGGTAGTAACTAGATTCGCACCAGCGCCTTCAGGGGCTTTACATCTAGGTCAAGTGTTGAGAGCAGCTATGATAAATTACATGTATGCAAGGGAGTACGGTGGGAAATTTGTTCTAAGGATCGAGGAT
>JALUAR010000222.1:0-475 GCA_027050975.1 Thermodesulfovibrio sp. | reverse complement strand
GGATAGAGTGGGACGAGCTCGTGTACGAAAGTGATCACTTTGATATTTACTATAAATACACCAGAGAGCTTTTTGAAAAAAAGGAAGCATATGTCTGTACCTGCCCGCAAGAGGAATTTCAAAAATATAAGGAAGAGAAAAAACCATGTCCCCACAGGAACACAATGGACACTATTGAATACTGGGAAAAAATGTTAAACGGTGAATATGGGGAGAAAGAAGCGGTAGTAAGGTTAAAGTCGGATATGTCGCATCCCAACCCGGCGGTTAGAGATCCTCCACTCATGAGAATAATTACCTCCGTTCCCCACCCTAGAACGGGTTATAAGTATAAGGTATACCCCCTATACAACTATGCAGTAGTCATAGAGGATCATATGTCTGGAGTAACACACGTGATTAGGGGGAAAGAACATCAAACAAATGAAGAGATTCAGAGAGAGATCTATAAGAAATTTGGCTGGGATCCTCCATT
>JALUAR010000221.1 GCA_027050975.1 Thermodesulfovibrio sp. | reverse complement strand
CAGAGGATTTTGCCGTTATTAGATCAAAGTTGGGAATGATCCGGTATGGCGATCTTTTGCCAAAGTCCAAGTATGGTCAGGTACCGATGCTGGTGACTGGACACTCTCAGCAAAGCATAGAGTGGATTGCCGAAAATGGTGACGGGTGGCTCTACTATCCGCAGGCTGTACCCTATCAGCAAAGACGTATCAAGAATTGGGAAGAGGCATTGTCAAAAAAGGGCATCAAGAGAAAACCATTTGCCCAATCGCTCTACATAGATCTTGATAAAAAACCGAACAGACTTCCTACTCCCATACATCTTGGCTATAGGCTCGGGAGGGAACATCTTATAAAGCATTTATTGTCTTTGCAAGAGATAGGGATAAACCATGTCATATTAAATTTCAAATACGGGAGCCGACCTGTTGAAGAGGTGCTCGAAGAGATAGGGCAGTTTGTACTACCTAGGCTTAAAAGGGACAAAGATGCACTTTTATAAGTATCAAGCATTGGGAAATGATTATGTGGTGATTGATCCGAGGGAGTATCCGGTATTGCTCAAACAGCAAGTGCAAAAAATATGCAATAGACATTATGGGGTAGGTGCAGATGGTGCATTGTATGGTCCTTTGGATAAAACAGCCGATGTACCGGAAGTAAGAATATACAATGCTGATGGAAGCATCGCTGAGATAAGCGGCAATGGGTTGAGAATATTTGCCCAGTATTTAAAAGATCAAAATTTTTTTCAAAAAAATTTCTTTTCGATAAAATCATCCGATGAGCGTATAGTTAAGGGATACTTTATGAACAATGGCAATATTGTTATGGAGTGGGGACAGGTGAGATTTAAAGGAAGCGACAAAACAGTGACGGTAGGCGGTATGCAGATAACATATACTGGGGTTGATGTCGGCAATCCGCATTGTGTAATATTTGACGACCTTCAAGATGATGCACTTTGCAAGCAGATTGGTGCACAAATAGAAAATCATTCTGATTTTGAGCATGGAACCAATGTGCAGTTTTTAAAAGTGATTGATCGAAAGAACATTGAGATCATTATTTGGGAAAGAGGCTCAGGGTATACGCTTGCTTCTGGAAGCAGCAGCATTGCTGCTGCCGCGGTAGCGTTTAAAAAGGGGATGTGTGATAGCCATATCACCGTACATATGCCAAGTGGAGAACTGCAAGTTATTTTTGATGAGACGTTTCAGGCTATTTTGATTGGGGAGGCGAAAAAAGTCTTTGAGGGGACGATATGACAACTTACAGACGCATTATAAGAGTAGCTGAGGTTTTGATCGTCTCTCCCTTTTTTATCTCTGCTTTTTACAAATTGACTCATCTTTTCTCAGAACAAAAAGTGTATGCAGGTATCCCTCTATGGATGATTGCCTTAGGAGCACTTTTAGAGATGACGCTATGCCTGATGGTGGTTATAAATTATAAGCCCAAGTTGGCTATTATAGGTCTTATACTATTTCTCATCGGCAATACAGTGGCAGCACCTACAAAGTTCGGCATGGATGCATATGTGCTACTGTCAATTTGGAAGAAAAATATTGCGATTTTGGGCGGGCTTTTGCTGTTGTTTGGCATTAAAACAAAGGAGAATTGTGAAACATAAGGCATACGATATCCATCCCGGGTGCCCTATAGAAGCTGTCTTTGATCTGATAGGCGGCAAATGGAAAGGGGTAATCATGTACTATCTCATTGAGGGTACAAAGCGTTACTCTTTTTTGCAAAAAAACATCCCCAATATCACACCAAGAATGTTAGCAAGACAGTTAAGAGATCTTGAGAAAAATGGTCTTATTGAGCGTACAGTATATCCTACGGTACCGCCGACGGTAGAATATTCCTTGAGCGAATATGGTCGCGAGTTTATACCGCTGTTTGAATTGATGCAGCGTTTGGGTATAAAATTTCTTGAAGAGCATATGCCAGATGTACAAATGAAAGACAATAGTCAAAGTTGAATTTGTTTTAAAGTATGAAAATATGACAATTTGACATATTTTCAACCCCTATCCTCCACCTCACCTATAATGGCACTATGACTAAATAATCAATATTTAGATAAAATTCATTAGATAAAAGGATGAA
>JALUAR010000220.1 GCA_027050975.1 Thermodesulfovibrio sp. | reverse complement strand
AATTAATAGATAATTATTATGTTTAAATGTGGCTTTTTATGTCCGAACCCATGATAATACTTAAAAATTCGGCCTGAAAATCCCCTAATTAGCCATAAAAGTGCAAAATAACATACTTATAAGAAATTTTAATCACTTCCTTGACGGTATTCTAACCCTTCAGGGAGAAATGGTAAACTCTCGGATACAGGTTTATTACCGGAGAAATACTGTTATGGATAAGGCACGAGAAGAACTCAGACAGATGATAGCTGACTACATGGAAAAGGGATTCCTGGAGAACATTATTGATATGTTCAAGTACGATACATCTCTGTATTCCATGGTCGGTGATCTTCTGAAGGATGAAAGGATAAGGGTAAGAATCGGCATCACTGCCCTGATTGAGGAACTCGCCAATGAGAGACCTGAAGATGTAAAACTGGCCATTCCATCTCTCATGGAGCTTATCAAAGATGAAAACCCAACTGTTCGAGGTGATGCCGCTTATCTGATTAGCATAATAGGAGATGAAGAAGATATTGAAAAATTAAAGCCACTCCTTAATGATCCCAATCCCCAGATCGCCGAGATAATGCGGGATATACTTTCATAATAGGGTTTTAAGTAGCAGCCTCATTCCTCATATTATCCCTGAACCATCTCATCAGGTCATCATAAGAGGGAGGAGTAACCAGAAAGACCTCGATATCCGAGGGAAACTGGAGTTTTACTCTCTCTTCATCCACCATTATCAACAGACTGGCTTCCCCAGGAGCCGTGTTCTTATCTATCATATCCTGAATATGCTGTAGCCTTTTCTGGTATATTTCTTTGAAAAAGGGGAAGACCTTTTCATAAACAGCCTCTGTCTGGATCACGGCAAGACAGTTTCTCCAGTCTAAAAAGGCGGCAAAGATCTCCCTGTCCTCAAGGGGCAGCAAGGTGGCACCTTCCTCAATCTTCCTTTTGACAACAGCAAGTGCCTTTTCATTGACCTTTGAGAGGATCTTTAAGCCCTTTTCATCACCGGCATATACATTTTCACAGAATATCTTTTTTATTTTGCCCGCTGCCTCAAGCCTGTCCAGCTGTGCTGATACCTCCTGCCAGAATTTGTCTATCAATTTCTTGAGTTCATCCGGTGAATCTTTAAAAGGATATATGTTCGGTACGCAGTAGATTTTCCTCTTTTCGGTAAAATCCTCGACAGCAGGCCGCTGTATCTTTCCCAACTCCGTCATACTTATTATTTTATCAGACCTGTCGTGAATAACAACAGTCTCAACCCCCAAATGCCGGTAGAAAAATAGGATGCCTTTTTATAACGGTCAGCGGAGCAGGCAGAACCGGCCTGCCTCAATGCCTGACTGAAGAGTCAATCAGCAAATTTGGTGGCTCGTACTACCACTGGTATGTCTGACTTTTGATTTTAAACCGGGGCCTGTTTTGATTGCAGCTACTTTCAGGAAATTATCACCTAATAATCGGGATAGGATAGAACGATCAAACTTATAGGCTTTTTAGCTAATTAAGCTTTCAAAAAATAAATAGAGGGATGAAATGTATTATTTCATCCCTCACACCCCCTCGAGACTGTTTCCTCAGAGAAAACCTTAAAAAATCAATATTTTTTATGTTTGCATCATTAACTTTATTGAAACAGACACAGAATAGTCAATCACCGACAGCGGGTATTTTTAGGGTATGCAACTATTAAATAATTCCTTTCTTTCTTGCCTTCATAAGGGCATCACGCCTGTCTTTGGCATGGAGCTTTTCATAGATATTCTTTATATGGGTATGAACGGTATGAATGCTTATATTGAGTTTAGCGGCGATCTCTTTATACGTATATCCTCTCTCAACGCACACAAGTATCTCCTTTTCTCTGGGAGTCAGTAGGTACTCCTCTTTTATAGCATCGTCCTGAAATTCTCGTATGACCGCTCTGGCAATTCGGGGTGTCATGGGAGCACCTCCCTGAGAGAGGTTGTGAAGTGATTCGATAAGTTCCCGTGGAGAAGCACCCTTCAGGATGTATCCTGTAGCTCCAGCTCTAATGGCAGAGAAGACCCTGTCACGGTCTTCATATATCGTATGCACCATAATCTCGATATCCTTCATTTTTTCCTTGGTCTTTCTAATAAGTTCTATCCCACTCATTCCGGGAAGACCTAAATCCACCAGCAGAATATCAGGTTGGTCCTTTTCCAGGGAAGCCAGGGCCTCTTCGGCAGTTGAATAGGCACCAACCACCTCAATATCTTTTTCTCCGTCCAGTAGAAGTTTTAAGACTTGTAGCAACAGCTCGTCATCTTCTACGATCATTATTCTCATAACAAAGAACACCTCTACTGCTTTCTAAGCTTTTTTCTTTATTCGGAATCCTGCACCCATTTATAATAAATGGGTGCAGGAAAAGCAGTTTATCAAACATGGGGGAGCGTTGTTTTTTGTCGAAAGAAAGGCCCAGGAGAATTTTATTCACCAGAGAAAACAGATGCTTCATGTTGCATTTTTTCTTTTCTGTCCCCCCATCATCATGTATGACTATTTTAAGCATGGGAGAGGGAAATTTCAACTTCTCCCCGGATCCAGTGGCAACTATTAAGGAATATAGCCTCCCCTTTAATCCTTATCGCTGGATTTGAGGCTAAAACACCCTGTATAGATATCTATAATTATTGATAAACAAAGGACATTTTTCATGATCTCTTGAGTTGCAGTATTCCTGCAATTGAACGTCAACAGGTCTGTCAGGAATACAGTCTGCATTACACAACAGTTGCTCTGACATACACAAAAATGGACATCTCATTTCACCCTCCAGAAAGTTTTATATTAAATTGAAGGCTTGATACTTTCCTGCATCATAATAAGAGTTGTTAAAAATCTCAGAAACAATCTCTTCTAATCTCATTTTTGACTCTTCGATATAATCAAAGTACCTGCCTCTGACTTCCATCATTAACACACCCTGAAAGGAGTCAGAGATGTTAGAAAGAATTTCTTTTATAGGTATCTCTCCCCAACCAACGGGCATATGAGTGTCACCCTTTCCAAAAGGAATTAGTCTTGTCAGCTGTTTCTCATGGTAAAAATCCAGGTTTCCGCAATTGTCATGAATGTGAGTATGTCCGATCATTTCTTTCACCTGCAAGACTGTGTCTGCTGGATCAAAACCATACAACCTGGAGGCAAGATACAGATGCCCCAGATCAAGATTGATCTTTACATTCTCTCTGCCAATTCTCTCTACCTGTTTTTTAAGTGCATCCAGTCTTTCGGCATAACTGTACGGAGAATGATATTTATAAGGTCGTGCATTCTCCATACAGATGGTAATCTCTGAAAACTCTTCTGCCAAAGCAGCAATTGTTACAGCCTCCACCTCCAGTAGTATCTCCTTTTCTATTTCACTGATTTTCACTCGCTCATAAAAAGGAAACCTCTCTTCAGGAATAAATCTTCCGGGATGGTAAACCACCGTATTAGCTCCTATTTCCAGAGCAAATTCCATTGAACTTTTGAGAACTGCAAGATGAAGCTGGTAATTCTCCCTATCCATCAAATTGATAGGATCTGGTGCATGCACACTGTAGTGAAAATCAAAATCATCAAGTATCTCTTTGACCTCTCTTGTACGTCCCCTGTCAAGTTTACCGTTTTTAATAACATCCAGACCGTGCGGTGGAATCTCGACTGCCCACATTCCTATTTCAACATAGTAGCTGAGATCATCAATAAGACGAGCCAGTTGTCCGTCAATCCTGCTTTCGTCTATTGTATTGCCGATTTTCATCATCATTTCGAACCTCCTACATGCTTGGAAATCAATTATCCAGGGAGCCGAGTTTGGCCTTTCAAGTTATCTCTTTGAATTCAAAAGCATTTTGCAAGCCATTAGAGAATCGATCATATAGAGCCTGCAGATCTCATATTCACGTTTTTCATAACATACCCCCCGGTCAACACATTCCACATGTTTTGGCTCGATGCCTGCAACACTACATAAACCGTTATTAAATCTCGGACACATGTTTCTCTACCTCCTTTAAAGTTTTTTTATCAAACAACATGCTACTTAACCATCAATTAATTGACCCGCATTGATGAAGAACGGACATTTTTTGTGAGCACTGCTGTTGCAGTACTCATGAAACTGAAAATGGCTTGGAATATAAACAGTTTCTCCTGCTTTACAAGTCGATCTCGCTTGATTTTGTAAAAACGGACATTTCATTAAAACCTCCCTCGGGTTCTTCTATACAGGTGCTTTTGTCTTGCAATTTTTCCTGAAGCATACGACTTGCAAGAACATACCCCTGCAGTTTTATTACCATCTGCTTAAGGGAAACCAGCCCCTGATAATAATCACTGTCATCTACCACGATAACATCATCAAAAACATTATTTATTGGTCTTTCCAGAGCTATGCTGATTACTACACCAAGCCTTTCACTCTCATGTATTATCAATGGCTCTATATCAGCTATTGAAATAATTAATTGTTCACTCTGGAGTTCTAAATCATGGCTTCGGAATAATGTTGATAGGAATTTTGCTCTTGTAACCAGCCCCACCGGCTCCTGACATTCCACCAGAGCAATAGCTTCCATATTCGTTGAATTCAGGAATATGCCAGCCACCTTCTTAACCTGAATGTGTGGTGGCATGCATTCCTTCGAGGCTATCAATTTCCCAATGGGCATGGCATGAAATTGAGCCATGCCCTTTGTATACATTCCTCTGAACATCACAGAATTCCTTCTTTTACATCATCTAACATGTTTTCAATAATGTAGAGCCTGCATGTTTCATACTCGGAGTCCAGATAAAAACACAGCCTGTTAGCACACTCTACATGTTGAGGTTCTATACCGGCAACTTCGCATATTCCTTCATTAAATTTCGGACACATTGTTCTACCTCCTTCTCAAAATCTTTGATATATATAACGGACAGTTATCATAGTCCTCGGAACCGCAATAATCCATCCTCTGCCGGTCTATTGATAACATTGATAGAGAAGCCTTAGAAATTTCACTCATGCTGAAGGGACATACTGTTTTATCCCTTTCCAGGTCACTCCCAAAGTTAACATCCGCCATAACCACCTTCTTTTTTCACCTGTTTTTTAGAGGTCTTCTTATTTCAATTTTCAATATCATCTTTTATACACAACATAACACGGAGATGTTACATGATCATTACGGCATAATTAAATTTTTGTTATTTGAGAAAAGTGGTTATACAGGCTGTAATCTGAACTCTTATGAGGCATTGAAAGAACCACAAAAACTGGAAAGTGTTCTGGTCGGGAATTGCTGAGACATGTTTCCAAATCAGCGCAGTAATGTACTAAAGGTCTCCCTCACCCTAAACTACGAGTTTTTTAAAGCAGTATAAAGAGATGAAACGCCTTGTTAGTGGCAGAGCAAAAGAAGAAGGCGAAGACAGGTCTTAAACCTGAAACCTTGCCCTTATGGATTCCGGTATTCTGATTGGACGGAGTTTTTCAGACACAGAAGCAATTTTTACCGTACCGCTTACAAGCAGTTCATTGCTGTCTTTCCTCAGCACCTCATGCTCAAATATCAAAGAGGCATGGCCTACTTCGCTTATGGAAGACTCTACTACAAGGATATCACCATAACGGCCTGGCTGGTGGTATCTCAGATTGGCACTTACTACCACAAAGTATATCCCTTCCTTCATGAGATCCTTTAGCAGGATTCCCCTTGCCTCAAGGAATTCCGTTCTTGCACGCTCAAAGTATTTGAGATAATTGGCGTAATATACCACTCCTCCACAATCGGTATCCTCATAATATATCTTCACTTCAATTCTATCCTTGCTCATTGGGAGGCCCTTCCGGAGACAAATCTGATTATATCGTTATAGATGGCAAAGGCCATGAGAGCAATAAGGATAGCAAGCCCTATCCTCTGAATTATCATCATTGTTTTTTCCTTAAGAGGCCTGCCCCTCAGCCCCTCTATAGCATAAAAGAGGAGATGACCTCCGTCAAGTATTGGGATAGGCAGGAGGTTCAATATCCCAAGGTTTACACTTAACAGGGCCATGAACATCAGATAGGGGAGAATACCTGCTGATGCCGCCTTTCCCGATTCACTGATTATTGTTCCGGGGCCAGCTATGTTTTTAAGAGAAACCTCACCGTAAATAAGCATCTTGATGGTATCGACGATAAACATTCCCATCTTGTATGTAGCAACCGCACCCTGCCAGGGCGCCTCAAGGATACTTTCGGTTTTGATTAGCTGAAAAGGTGCACCCGAGGTCTTCATCACGCCAATTCTTCCGATAACTATCGGCTTTCCATCAGGTGTTTTCTCCTCTATCCTCTGAGGTGTCACCTTAAGGACCACTATCCGATCGCTTCTCTTTACCGTAAACTCCAACTCTCTTTCTGGATTCCTTGAGACAACCTCCACCATATCAAACCAGGTATCAATCTCTTTGTCATTTATTTTTATAACCCTGTCTCCGGGCTTAAGCCCCGCTTTCTCTGCAGGATAACCCTCCTGAACCTTATCGATAACGGGCATAAACTTACTGGCGTCAGGCACTGTTATAGGCCGTCCCGTGGCAAGTATTGCCGTAAAGATCAGGTAAGTAAGGAGTATATTTGACACCGGCCCGGCAAGCACAATAAGGGCACGCTTTATCAATGGCTGGAAATTGAAGGCACGTGCCTTATCCTCTTCAGAAAGCTCCTCTCCCGGTTCCTCACCAAGCATCTTCACATATCCGCCAAGAGGAAGTGCAGAGATAAGATACTCTGTCTCACCGATCTTTCTTCCCACAACTTTTGGACCGAAACCGAGAGAAAATCTCAGGACCTTTACTCCTGAAGCCTTTGCAGTTAGAAAGTGGCCGAATTCATGAACAAAAATAAGTATACCAAGAAGGATGATAGCTGAAACTAAAGTCAATGCTCCTCCGTAATCTTTCTGAATTCCTCTCTTGCCCAGGCATCCGCCTCAAGCACTGTATCCAGGTCTTTTAATGGTTTCTGACTATGTGCCTGGAGAATATTTTTTATTATAACAGGTATATCCCTAAAAGTTATAGAACCGGTAAGAAATGCTTCCACTGCCATTTCATTGGCAGCATTCAGTACTACAGGCATTGTGCCTCCCGCCTCAAGGGACTCGTATGCATAGGTCAGACAGGGAAATTTCTCCGTATCCGGTCTGTCAAAGGTTAAAGCACCAATCTCATAAAGTTTGCAACTGTTAAGAACTCCCTCAAGTCTTTCAGGATAAGAGAGGGCATAGGCAATAGGGCCTTTCATATCAGGATTGGAAAGCTGGGCAAGCATGGAACCGTCTCTGAACTCCACAAGGGAATGGATTATGCTCTGGGGATGAATAATCACCTCTATCCGTTCCGGTGGAAAACCAAAGAGATAATGTGCCTCGATAACCTCAAGCCCCTTGTTCATAAGTGTTGCCGAGTCAATAGTTATCTTCTTTCCCATATTCCACGTGGGGTGTTTGAGGGCATCCTCTGCGGTTATGCTTCCAAAATCATCAATCTCTCTGCCATAGAAGGGACCACCGGAGGCGGTAAGAATCAGTTTTTCAATATCCTCCACTCTCCTTCCTTCCATACACTGGAATATGGCGCTATGTTCACTGTCAATGGGTATGATACGGGCATTGTACTTTTTGAGGGCATCGTTAACAAGAGGACCTGCCATCACCATGGTCTCCTTATTTGCAAGACCAATAGTCTTTTCTGCCTCTATAGCTGAAAAGGTGGGGATAAGGCCTGCAGAACCGGATATGGCAGAGACAACAAAGTCAGCCTCAGGCCAGGCTGCAACATCCTTAAGTCCCTCCAGACCCGACAGAACCTTGCAGCCTTTTACACGGGCTCTGAGCACATCTGCATTTTCAACATCATAGACAGCCACCACCTGAGGAGAAAACTCCTCTATCTGCTTCTGCAGAAGATCTATGTTTCTGCAGGCTGCGAGGGCTACCACACTGAAACGTTCAGGATACCTCCTCACTATCTCAAGGGTCGCCCTGCCAATAGAGCCTGTTGAGCCAAGGACAGAGATTCTTTTCATAAACTATACATCAAACAAAAAAGCGTGTTATCAGATACACCACAGGTGTTGCAAATATAATTCCGTCTAACTTATCCAAAACTCCACCATGCCCTGGAATTAGCACACTGGAGTCCTTTACTCCTGAATCCCTCTTAAACATTGATTCTGATAGATCGCCAAGCACAGAGATCACCCCTATTAGACTGCCTGCCAGAATTGCAAGGGGCAGAGAAAACTCTGGCATCAGAACAGACTTGATAAGAACAGAGCCAAATATTCCACCGAATACCGATCCCACTGCACCGACAACGGTCTTCTTCGGACTCACGGAAGGAAAGAGCTTCTTTTTGCCAAAGCTTTTACCAAAGTAGTATGCAAAGCTATCCGATGCCCAGACAGTGGCACCTGTATAAACTATCCACTCCGGCCCCACCGAACGGATAGGCAGCTGCAGACTAAGAATCAGCGGGATATACAGAAATCCAACCACTACAGGACTTATATCCTGCAGCGCTCCTTCCGGCCCGCCTTTTCCAGAAAACAGCCTCATTAGCAGCAGGATTATGAAGAACAGTATAATCAACAGATAGAGGTCCCTGAAACCTATATAAAACAGATACAGAAAAAGCAGTCCGAATACAATTGCATACCCCCCGAGCCTTTTACTTACTTTGTACATGGAGTAGAACTCAGCCTGTGCCATTGTGACTGCAAAGGCTAAAAGTCCCAGGAAGTAGACTTCTGATAATTTCATTATGTAAAGGTATATAAGCGGTAGGAGTACTAAAGCAACTATCTCTCTCTTTCTGGTGCTTGTCATGACTCTGTAGATATGGGCATTATTGCCCCGAATCTCCTTTCTCTCCTCTGATAATCCTGTATAGCATACAAAAACTCCTCTTTTGTGAAGTCAGGCCATAATGTCTCGGTAAAGTAGAGCTCTGAGTATGCACCCTGCCATAACAGAAAATTACTCAGCCTCTTTTCTCCACTTGTCCTGATTATGAGATCCACAGGCGGAAGCCCTGCCGTATCAAGGGCAGACTCAAACACCTCTTCGTTGAGTTCTTCGGGCCTTAGCCCCTGTTTTATGATTTTTCTGATAGCCCTCAGTATCTCGTCTCTTCCGCCATAGCTAAGAGCAGTAACAAGCGTTAACCTGCTTGCACTGGAGGTGTATTTCTCCGCCTCTTCTATTACCTTCTGAACCTCTTCCGGAAGCCTTGATCTATCCCCTATTACCCTGAAACTTATACCTTTATGAAGTAACTCCAGCAACTCCTTTGATAGATAAAGTTTAAGTAGTTCCATTAAAGTAGAGACCTCCTGTCGCGGTCTCTGCCAGTTCTCCATGGAAAAGGCATAAAGGGTGAGCACCTCTATTCCTATCTCCAGGGCAGCCTCTATAACATCCTTGGCACGCTCTGCACCTCTCTTATGACCTTCCACCCTGGGTAGCCCCCTCAGACTGGCCCATCTCCCGTTGCCATCCATAATAACTCCTACATGTCTGGGAATTCCTCCTAACAATGTTTACCTCCCTCTCAATGAATAAACAAAAAGATATGTAACAAATGGGTCTTTTCCCTTAAGTATATTGCTGGCTTTCAGTCCGAACATCGGTCTACTGAGAATGGCAATCTTATCACCAAAAACATAGTAATCCGTTAACTGTCCAGGCAGATTATCAAACAAAATATAGTTTTCCACAGCAGATTCAACAGGTCTAAATATAATGATCTGAGAACTTTTGTATCCAACCCTTCGAGCCTTCTCAGCAAGAGGTTCACGTTTTATAACAAAAATCTCGTTATTCCTTACAATCATACGGTCCGCTATATGCCATTTCTTCCCCTCAACCACGCTTATCGTAGACTCCAGCTTGAACTCTTTGGGAAATCCGCCAAAGTCTTCAACACTCCTCCATACCGGTATACCCTCGGAATCAAGCAGCACAAGATGATTGTCCTTGTCAATGTAAAAATAAAACTCCTTACTGTCAGCCCCTTTAACTTTGATAAAGTTATATAAGTTAATACCCCGGGGTAAATCCTTGACAACAC
>JALUAR010000219.1 GCA_027050975.1 Thermodesulfovibrio sp. | reverse complement strand
AAGAATCGTCTCCCTTGCATCCTCTCTAATTTTGTCGGCAAGAACTATATAGCCTGCATATCTTCTGTCAACAGCCACATGAACAATCGTACCCTCTGTGTCACAGGTGTCATGCTCTATGTTATAGCCATCAAGATGGAGAATCCTGTCGTTACCTGCCAGAATCTCCTGTCCGTCTGATATGGCTCTTACACCATGGGAAGGAATCTCCTCATAATGTTGGATCTCGCTTTCCTCAACACTATTTCCATAGGCATCAACAATGGATTTTGCAATAGGGTGGTTGGAATGGCTTTCGGCTATTGCTGCGAGCCTGAGGAGCTCTTCTTTTGATAATCCGTTATAGGGTCTTACATCGATAACCCTGAAAACACCTTCGGTTAGGGTGCCTGTTTTGTCAAATACCATGGTGTGTATACTTCTGAATGCCTCTAAATAATTGGAGCCTTTAAAAAGTATACCCTTATGAGCCGCAGCACCGATTCCGCCGAAAAAACCCACTGGAATGGATATCACAAGGGCACAGGGGCATGCAATAACCAGGAAAACAAGGGCACGGTAGACCCATTCCGAGTAGGTTTCGACATGTGAAAAGACAGGTGTCAGTACGGGTATCTGATACAGCAAAGGAGGAAGCACAGCTATAAGGAATGCTGCAGAGACAACCGCAGGTGTATAGATCTTTGAGAACCTGGTGATAAACTTTTCCGTCGGAGCCTTTTGAGCCGATGCCTTTTCAACAAGCTCTAAGATTTTGCTTACAGTGGACTTTTCAAATGGCCGGGTTACCCTGACTGCAATAACAGCATTGTTGTTAACCATGCCTGAGAGGACCTCGTCACCGGTCTTTAAAAGCCTTGGTATTGATTCGCCTGTAATGGCGGATGTGTCAACTGTTGTTTCTCCCTGTATTACAACTCCGTCAAGGGGGATCTTTTCTCCCGGTCTTATGACAATGGTATCACCGACATTAACATCTTCCGGACGGACCCTTACTGTCTCACCGTTTCTCTTGACATTAGCATAGTTCGCCCTGATCTTCAGTAGATTCTTTATCGATCTTCTTGAATGGTTCAGTGCCCTGTCCTCAAAATACTCACCAACCTTGAAAAAGAGCATCACTCCCACTGCCTCTGGAAACTCCCTTATCGCAAAGGCACCTATTGTTGCAATACTCATTAGAAGGTTTTCGCTAAAATAATCTTTCTTTATTATTCCTTTTATCGCTTTCGTAAGTATGTCATGACCGGCAATAATGTATGCAATCAAATATGGTAAGAATACAGCCCAGAAGGATAATGAATCGATTCCTGCAGCTTCTGCCTCCGGATAGATATAATACTGTGTTGTAAGGCCAACTACAAATAAAGCGCTGGCAAATGATATCTTTTTCAGTATCGAAAACCCCTTATGTTCCTGCTCATCCTCTGCGCTTTCGTCCGCCCTTTTAATCTTGATATGTGGTTCTATATTTATAACCGTGTCAAGTGCCTTTTGTTCTGTCTCATAGTCCGGAGCCTCCAATGTGAGCGTGGAGGAGGCGAAGTTGAGTTCAGCCTTAAGCCCTGGCATCTCGTCAAGGGCCTTCTGAATCTTTGCAGCACATGAGGCGCAGGTAAGCCCTTCAAGCAGGTATTTTTTCGCCGTTGCAGTTGAAACAGAGTTGCTTTGGTTAGGGATGGCAGTGCTATTGCATTCAGGGCCGTGACAACATTCTCTACCCATAATTATCACTCCTGAACATGACGGAGACATTCCTCAAATAGATTTTTTATATGTTCGTCGTCAAGACTATAGTAGACAACTTTACCCTCTTTTCTGTATTTGACTATTCTCATATTTCTCAGGACTCTCAGCTGGTGAGAGATAGCTGACTTTGACATACCGAGCAGGTTTGCAAGGTCACACACACAGAGTTCCTGCTGTAACAGGGCAAAGATTATCTTTGCCCTTGTGGGGTCTCCCAGTGTCTTAAAGGTCTCCGCAAGCAGCTGATAGGTCTCTTCGGATTTCATCCTTTTTCTGACGAACTCCACCTTTTTTTTGTTAATAAAGTTAACCTCACAAAGATCTGCTTTTTTCATGAATCCCAAAAAGCTCCTTATCTATGATCTTAAAAATCATAGTTGAACATATATTC
>JALUAR010000218.1:17378-37699 GCA_027050975.1 Thermodesulfovibrio sp. | reverse complement strand
TTATAATACATTTTAAATTTTTTGTCAAGGGGGTGTATAATTAAATTACCATGTCACTGACGGCAAAACTGATACTCAGCAGACTTACAATAAAGACATTAAAACAGGCAAAAAGGATTATAAGAATTGTTATTGGCTTTACCTTACTCATCATTGGTATAGCCCTGATAGTTCTGCCCGGACCTGCAACCATTGTCATCCCGGCCGGATTGGCTGTGCTGGCAGGTGAGTTCCTCTGGGCAAAGAGGCTTCTGAAGAGGTTCAACTCCGGCGTGGCCTCAGGGATAAAGTTCTTTCGGAGGTTTAAGTTTTGAGAAACAGGTCAGTTTATCTTTCTTCTGTATTAATTCTGTGTTTTTTCCTTGCCGGTTGCGGCTACTCTGTCAGAGAGACCTCCGGCCTTGACATCAGGGAAATACATCTGGGTTATGTCATGAATATGACCACGGAACCGGGGCTTCAGGATACATTCAGAAGGGTCTTTACAGAAGAGTGTCTGAATCAGGGGATACCTTTAAACGGTCATGGTATTACCATCAATGTAATTCTCACCAAGTACAAACTCCGTACGGTTACGGTAAAGAATGATCTTTCAGCCGAATACAGCGTTGATATAATTGCAAATGTGGAGGTCATACATCCGGATGGAAAAACAAAAAGCTTGAAAAACCTGAAATCGGAGTTTTTGGAGACCTTCGTGGCGCCGGAATCCGTACAGGCAATCCATACCCGGAGAGAAGTCACTACAGAGACTGCTTTGCGGGACCTGAGCCGCAGGATTATCGCGGAAGTAATTTACGGACAGAGCGGATGGGATTCAGGCAACTCTACAAAGAGATAGAAGAGGGGCTTCCCTCACCGGTTTATTATATACATGGTAAGGACCTCTTTTTTCTTACCGAGGCACTCAATCGTGTAAGGAATCTGATACCACCTGAGCAGAGGGATATAAATTTTCTTGTTTATGATATGGATACCTCTCTGGAAAGCCCTCCCCCTGTCAGCGAAATCATGGATATCTTAAGTACTCCAGGTTTCTTCGGAACAAGAAAGATCGTTGTTATTAAAAACATCCATGAGGCCAGAAAAAAGCAGATTACAACCCTCACTGCCCATCTTAAAGATATCCTCTCAAGGAGCAAGTCTGAGCAGTGGGAAAATGTGCTTATTCTCACATCATCAAAACCTCCTGCTTCGGAACTCAAAGAACTCCTGGCGGGAAAGATATTCAGTACGGACAGACGGTCCCAGCATATAAAGCTATGGGTGAAGGAGACAGCAAAATCTCTCGGTCTTACCATGACAGAGAGGGCTGTGGATATGCTCGTGACCTTTTCAGACGGTGAAAGCGGAATAATTTATTCCGAAGTGGAAAAACTCTCTTTACTCGGGAAGAAAAAGATAGATCTGGATGATCTTTACGAGACCCTTTACGGCTCCCCCCATAGCAGTGTATTTAACCTTGCCGAGGCATTAATCAGTAAGAACAAAAAGAGGGTCTTCACTATATACAGAACCATAGAGGCTGATACCATAGCCATTTTGGGAGCCATAAACTGGAAATATGCAGATACCGCTAAAAAGACAAAAAAGGATTATACAGAGGCATTTCAGTATCTGCTTGAGGCTGACCGGAAGATAAAATCATCTTCCGGCGAATATCCCATCGAAGAACTCTTCCTTAAGCTGCTTCGGATTTAAAAGCAGCGTTTACCTTTCTGGTAAGCCTTGAAATCTTTCTGGAAGCTGTATTTCTATGAATTATGCCTTTGGAAGAGGCCTTACAGATAGTCCTGATTGCCTCGCGAAGCATGCTCTGGGCCGTCTCGGCATCTCCTGCTTCAATCGCAGCTTCAACCTTCTTTGTAAAAGTCTTGATCCTGGTCTTCCAACTCTGGTTTCTGAGTCTTCTCTTTTCAGACTGCCTAACCCTCTTGAGAGCGGAAAGATTCTTCTTTGCCATTTTTCCTCCTGTAGAATATCCTGTAAGAGTTCAGGTAAATGTGAGTATATAATATAATACAACTATCCGGGTAAAATCAATAGCTTTCCAGAATCAGGTGTAGAAAACAAAGTATTATTCATTACAGGCAGTGGGGGCCTTCTCAACATTCAACCAAGACCGTATACTCTGCAAACCTTTTGTCTATGGAACGTATCCTCTCTGCCAGCCCCTCGGATGTGAACCTTCCGTAAGCCCTGGAGCTACCGTAAAACCTTATCATCCTACTCTCATCGTCTATCTCCCAGAAACCTCCTCCGAGCACACTCCATGCGGGATCAAATATCTCAAAGTATTCTCCGCCGTGACGGTATGCTCCGGGAATATCTCCCTGAAGATTGCAGAAACGCTCCACGATGTTTGCATGGTATTTTGAAAGCTCCTTTGGAGATAGCACCAGATACCACTGCTGTTTATCTTCGTTCAGTATCTGTACAAACTTTCCGCCACGCCTAAGAGGAATATCCCTTTTTGCTATCTCGGGATAATAAAACTCTGAATAATCAATCAAGACAAACTCCATCCTTACTCTCCCTCTGTAATAGCAAGGCCATCTACCTATTCCTTTTATCTCATGTCTGAAGTTGTTTAAGGTGGCTCTTACACTGAACTTGGCTTTACAATACCTGAGTTGATTATACCACAGGCCCTGTCTGATCATAAACACAGTCTGTTTTTTCTGGAATTGACGCAGCATCCAGCAATACTTTAAAATCATCTATTGGGAGTGGATGGGGTTCTGGTGTCCCCCCCGGACTTCAAATCCGGTGTTCCCTGCCACAAGTGGGGAAGGTGGGTTCGATTCCCACACGCTCCCGCCAGAAAAGACAAATAGTTTTGCCCCTCGTTTTCATCTTACTCGAGCATATATGCTATCGGCACTATCAACTCAGCACTAACAGGAGGCCTTGGAAAGGGAGATACCTTTTTTATGGTTTCTATAGCGTTTTTATCGAGTATTGCAAAACCAGAACTCTTTATTATCTTTACATTATCTGCGCGCCCGTCTTTGCAAACTATAAAGGATACAAGGACCTCACCTGTCCATCCCATTCTCCTTGCAATGGGCGGATAAGACAGATTCTTCTGTATCATCTCTCTTATATAGTTAAAATGCTCTTTTAGATACCGTCTATTCAGAGTCTCAAAAGATTCCTCTTGTGAGACTGCTGATGCGGTCTCATAGGTGCCATCTGAATCCGTCTTTCCCTCTGTAACGCTATCTGTAGAAGAGCCATTACCAGTTTGAAAGGCAGAGTATATTTCTGCCTCCTCATATCGAGACTCTCTATCTCCAGCCTCCTCAGCACTCACAGGTCTCTCGGGAGTCTTCAGTGCAGGTTCAACCTCTTCAGTAACCATCTCCTCTTCCTCTGCCGGGAGCCCATCATCCACTTCTGAAGCCCATAGTTCCTCAGTCATCTCCTCCTCTTCCGGGATGGCTGACTCTGCAGGCCTCTCTTCTGTCAGTTTCCTGGTGTTGTTCTCCCTTACATTCTCGGATACCAGCACCTCATCCTCTTTCTGTATCTCTTCCTTCTGTTCAGATGGCTTTGACTCCTCAGCGGACTGATTTACTGGCTTACTGGTATCTCCTTCCGTCTTCGCCTCCTCTGCTGCCCTCTTTACCCCCTCTGTCTTCACTGCTTCACTGCTGCTGACCACATCTGTACCGGAGGTATTCTCTATGCTGAAGTCAATAGTGATTATCTTCCTGTCAACAGGTGCTAACCTGGTCATAAAGAGGATGAGAAGGATACATATAAGATGAATCAGGAAAGAGAGTCCGGTACCTATTGATTGATAATGCCTCATCTCCTCACCTCTGTCTGGAGAGTTACTTTCCTGAATTCAGACTTCTTGATTATGTCAAGGACATCCACAAAGACCTGAAGTGCAATATTTCTGTCTGCCTTTATCAATACAGGTATATCTCTATCAAGTGGTTCAATAAGCACCCTCAATTCATCCAGTGATACGGGTTCTGAATTCAGGTATATCTTTCCCTTCCTGTCTATCTCTATGGTCTGAACCTTTATCACCTCGGCAGAGCCTTTTGATGCCTCTGGTAACTCTATGGGAATAACGCCGGTTGCTATAAATGTTGAGGTTGTGAGGACGATGGTCAGAAGCACCAGCATCACGTCTACAAGGGGGATGACATTTATATAATCAAACTCCTTCTCTTCCATTCTTCACCTCCCACTGCATCAACAGGACCTTCACCCGTCTTAAGAGAAGGTTATAAATCGCTACAGACGGTATTGCCACAACAAGACCAACTGCCGTAACCTTGAGTGCAAGTGCAAGCCCTACCATTATCCTGCCTGTATCCATAAATCCTTCAATACCCATTGTATAAAAGGTCAACATGATGCCAAGGACCGTTCCCAGCAATCCTATATATGGTGCATTACTTCCAATTGTTGCGATGATGTGAAGCTTCTTTGTAAGCTCAAGCTCAAGCTCCTTCCTGTCAGTGTAGGTCTCAATCCTGATATTCCTGTATACAAGGTATCTCTCAATGGCTATAGCTATTGCTATAACACTCAAAAGAGCCAGGAGTCCTATCATCCCATAGTCAACGGCAATCTTAAGCCATTCCATTAATATTACACCTCCTGCAATATTATTCTTATACCCATAATAATGATTATCAGGGCAGATAGCCCCTGCATATATGGGATAAAGCTGCGAACCTCTATCTTCAGTCTCTGCGAGACCAGAGATATAACCCCTCCAGTTAGAATGAGGGGGGAAAGTACAATCCCCATCCCATAGATCAGACCATAGGCAATACCAGAGACAATGACCCCTTTCCTGGCTGCAAGCATAAACACAGTGGCAAGGGGAGGGCATGGGATCAGGCTTGTGGATACACCAAGCAGAAAGAGTGACACCCCTCTGCCGGTAATCTCTCCTCTCCTGTGGCACTGTCCCCCTCTATTCATGAAGGGGAGAGAGAGTCCCACAGTCACAAGGGTTAATCCAGCAATAAAGTGAACTGGAATAACATCATTGATATTCAGTACATGCCCTAAATAGGCTGCAATCCCTCCAAGGATAAGATAGCTCAGCAACTTTCCGGCAACAAAGATCAGCGACGAAGTAACACCATCCCTGAAACCGTTGCCCGTACATAACAGAAGAGGACCGAGATAGGGCAGGCATGTCAGGCTGCAGACTGTTGTGCCATACATCAGCCCCAGAGAGAATAGACTGATGGCATCAGACATGGACATTTCTCTCCTCAGCAATAAATGCCTCTCTGGCAGCAAGGGCTGCTCCAAAGGCCGTGGTAATCTGTGGAACATCGGGAACCACGACCTCTCTCATCAGTTCATCCTCCATTGCAACCACAAGCCCCTTATTCATGGCAGTGCCTCCATCAAACAAGACTGTATCTCTGACACCGATCCTCTTGGCGAGACGGACAATCCTTCTGGCTATTGAGTAGTGGATTCCTGCTACTATCTCTCCCCTGTCATGGCCATTTGCCAGGAGGCTAATGACCTCGGATTCGGCAAAGACAGTACATGTGCTGTTGATACTGAGAGGTACCCCTCTTGCATTGAGGTGATATTCACCCATCTCATCCACCTCTATCTCCAGATTTCTTGCCACCATCTCAAGGAATCTCCCCGTTCCAGCAGCACACTTGTCATTCATAACAAAGTTCTCCACATGGCCATCATCATCAAGGAGAATGACTTTTGAGTCCTGCCCACCAATATTAATAATTGTCCTGACAGTGCCGTGTGCCCTCCCCAGTCTCCTGGCACCAATTGCATTGGCAGTGATCTCACTCAGTGTCTCATCCGCCTCTTTAAAGAGTTTCCGGCCATAACCTGTAGATGTGATGTAGAGAATCTCTTTCCGTTCTATTCCTGTCTGAATTAGAAGGCTGGTAAGCGCTTCAAGGGTATTCCTGTGGAAGTGGCTTCCTGTAGGAGAGATTCTGTAGGCGATTATCTCCTCAGCCTCATCCACTATGACTATCTTTATTGCTGTGGAGCCGATATCTATTCCAGCAAAATAGCCCATCTGTTACCTCCTGTATACCTCAATTTGCTGTTAAAAAATATAAGAAACTGTATAAGGGCCACCAGCCAATTCAATCTTAAACCATCTCTAATGGCAATTTACTGTCTCCTCCTTCTGCTCCTGATTGATTCTATAAATGCCTCTATCCTTGTGGATAATTGACCCACATCCTCAGGACTGTAATCTGTCTCAATATATAGCATTGGTATGCCCTCATCCATGAGTGTTCTGGCAATACTCCTCTGTTCCATCTCATAGAGCTGGCAACCAGAATATGCCTGGTAGACAACCCCATCCACTCCAAATTTCCGTGCAATCTCAAGCAATCTCCTCTTCCTGTCGTTATTCGGGACAAAGGAGGGACAGGTGCAGGGTTTGAGGTATCTATCAGCAATTGCAGGTATCATGTCATAGAGGTTTGCCTCATCAAATACAGGTGCATCGTAGAGGAGTCTTGATGAAGAGCATACCTCGTCAGCCACAATCAACCCTCCTGCCTCTTCAATCAGGAGGGGAAGTTTCAGATTCGGAAACACAGGTGGTGAGCCTGTCAGGAGGAGTCTGGGCGCACTCCTGTTGCCTGTAAAGAGTCCTTCCTTCTTTCTTCTCTCCAGTTCATCATTGAGTGATCTCAGGGCTTCAGTCCACTTCTCGATCTCATCAAAAAAGTATGCATTTGTAATAACAAATGTATCTTTACCATATATCAGGGAGGGAGAAGAGGTCCTTAGATGAAATAACCGTCTGTACTGCTGGCGAGCACTGTTTAACCTTTTGATTGCCTCCCTCATCCTCTTCCTGGTTATCCGTTGCCCGGTAGTCTCCTGCAGCATCAGAGCGAACCTCTTTACAGAGTTCTGCCAGTAATATCTTGCCTCCTCGGTATCTTTTGTGGGTGGTATCTCCAGCGTATATATATTAAACCCCATCTCTTCCAGGAATTCGCCCGCCTTCCTCTTCTGGTCGCATGTCGTGGGAATTACCACCATATCCAGACTCTCCCTGTAGAGGGCATGATCAATGTATAACATTCCCATGGTTGCCTTCATCAAGGGGCAGGACTTTGATGGCATAAATTCCGCTCCAACCTGGTCAAAGGCATGGGCTCCACTGCATAGTCTCACAGGGATGGCACCTGTTGCATAGATCAATTCCTCAGGAACCTGCATACACATGATGCCTATTGTCTTTCTATTAATCTTCAGTGGCGTGCCCTCGGTATAAACCCTGTGAAAGAGGTTATAGAAATACTCCATTGCCTCCAGTCTGTCGGGGAAGTCTTCTTCTATCTTCTTCAGTGTCTCCTTTGCCTCCATTGCAAGATGGAGATATGTGGTCTTCTTCAACCTCTCCAGTCTTTCAGCTTCCATTGTCACACCTCCCTTCAATCCTCCTGTAAAATCCCTCTTCCGTGGATTCATATACCGGGACACCTATAAAGGTAACCCTGAGACATTTTTCCTCAGGGCAGGCTGCAACACATTTAAAGCACATCATGCAGTCATCCTTTGTGATATCCGTATTCACAATATCTTCTGCTATATCCCTGATTCCAACATCACATACCCTGTAGCAGTTTCCACACCTTGTGCATTTTGCACCATCTTTCTTCAGTTTCAGGATTGCTGCTTTTGAGAATGCATACTGCAGTGCACTCATGGGACAGAAGAGGCAGAAGAAACGCTTCTTTACAAAGGCCCCCGTAAAAAAGAGTCCCGTTACAACCATGCCAAGACCTGTAAGCACCATCTTTGTCCTGGAGCTGAAGTCAACAATGAGCTGGCCAATATCACCTGAAAAGATTGGCAGAACCGTTCTGCCAGGGCATATCATGCAGAAGGGGGTTGAGAAGTCGTGAGGTAGTCTGGGCAATCCTGCAAAGGAGTTGCTTATTCCAAGGGGAAGAAGGATCAGAAGGGCAAGTAATATATACTTTATCTTCTTCAGTCGACTGAATAATCCCTCTGAATATGTGCTGTATCTGACCCTGCATTTTATTCTCAGTCTGGTTATCCAGTCCTGGAGGGTTCCAACAGGACAGAGAAATCCACACCATGACTTATTCAGGAGAATGAATAGTGCAAAGAATGTGAGCAATCCCGTCAGGATGCCAAGCCCCCTGCCTGTAAAGAGTTGGTTGATCGGGATATTCATCTGATGCTGAAATCCGAACAGGTAACATGCCCCACCCCTTTTCTCCACAAAGGTGCATGCAAAGGTAGGCAGGTGGTTACCCAGGTCTATTGCAAGGTAGCCACCATAGATGAGCAGACCAAATGCAGCTATCTGGATATAGAATCTGAAGCGATTGATATCTGAATTATTTATAATCTGTTTAATCCTTTTCATTGAGTATTATCTCTTTTAAAGGTCTCCTGCGCCTCTCTCTGTAGATGAAGATGGCTATTGCTGTAACAGTCAGGGAGAGCATCCCGACAGAGAGCCCCATGGAGTATGAGGCATAATCCTTTCTTGACGGAGAATACCACCATGAAAGAGTTGAGACCATCTTTATGCCATCATATGCCTTGCCGGAATAGATGCCCTGCTCTTTAACCTCATATTCTGCAGTAACATAGAATCTATCCCGATGCCTGCTTCTGAACTGGCTCCATCCTTCAGGATAGTAATCCCTGATAAGCTGGAACGTCACCGTGCCATCTCTGTCAGTGATATGCTCCTTGCACCACCCTCTAACAGTACAGAGCCTGACCCTGGCCTTTGCAACCGGCCTCCCATAGGAGAGGACCCTGAATGTGACCCTGTCACCAGATCTGGTATCAGAGTGGAAGTTGCCATCCCATAGTCCCTCACCTACTATCTCTAAGGGTATGGTGTCAAGGGATTTTGGCCTGATTCTTTCATCATATTTATAATCATGTCCCCATGAGCAGTGATGATGAATGGTCATCCACTTGGCTATCCTCACTCTCAGCACACTGTCAATGACACTCCTGTCAATAACATAGAGATTATGAACGCCGTGCATGGGTCCGTCACCAAAGGGTGTCTTGAAGGAGACACTCATGCCTCTGCCTCTCTTCTTGAGGGCAACCTTCTCTACGGAACCGTCAGGATGAAGGACTAAAGCCTCTGCATCTTTTGACAGATTGCTGTCGTTAAGCCAGTAAATCCGCATGGGTACTGGCCTGTGCTCTGACTCAACAGGTCTTCTACCCCTGTCAGATGTTGGGGGAAGGCTGAGCTGTAATGGTTTTATATCAGCTGCACTGGCGATGCATGGCAACGCCAGTGCAGTAATAGATATGATAAACATGCACTTTCTTACAATACTTTTCATGGCATCTCCTCAGAACCTGTAGGTGGCCCTGATAATAAAGCTTCTTGGCGAAGCCGGGGTATACCTTTTAACACCCCTTGTATCCTTTGTCACCTCAACTGCATACCTCTTGTTGAATATGTTGTCTACAATCAGGGCAATATCAAAGCTCCCCTTCTCATAACCCAGCATTGCATTTGTTACAAAGGAATAGCCCTTGTACTTTTCGGAGTTTGCATTATCCATGTAATAGGAGCACCAGGTATTTGACTGAATACTGAGTTTCAGACCCGAGGGATGCTTATAATTGGTAAAGAGAGAATACTGGTGTTTCGGCACATAGGGAAGCCTGTTGCCACTTCTGTCCATATTGACTGTTGTGCTCCCAACCCTGACAGGTTCAGAGAATTCATCAAATTTATAGTCTGAATAGGCATAGGTAGCACCAATCCTCCATGAACTGGTCAGAAAGTATGTCCCTGTAAATTCGAACCCCTTCTTTTTTGTCTTTCCGGCATTAACATACTCAGTGGTACCATCCTGCTGGATCACCCTTACAATCTCATCCTTTACAGGTGAATAGTAGATGGCAGAATCAAACATCCATCTTGAATGTCTTGCCTTTATGCCAAATTCATAATTACTGACCTTTACAAGTTCAAGGTCAGGATTTTCGCTGATCTCTCCTTCTGTTGGTGTCTGTATCCCTGTTGAGATATTCCCGTAGAGATGAATCATATCCGTGAGCTTATAGGTTATTCCAAGCCTTGGGCTGAAGGCGTCATAGGTCTTCTCAATGCTGTAATCTCCACAGTTTGTGAGTCTGGAATCAGGACAGTCAAGATAGGTTCCTGAACTCCAGTCATAACCAGCCTTTTTTGTCCCGCTGATATCGAACTTCACCTTATCGAACCTTATACCGAAGTCTACTATCCATCTGCTGTCTGGCCTGATAGATTCCTGCACATAGATCCCCCAGAGGAGGGTCTCTCTCTTCTGCTCCTCTATATGTTCACCAACATCATCTGAAAGGACCTCTGTTATCCTGCCTCTGTATCCAGTGGCATATTCAGCATATTTAAAATAGTCGGTATCCTGGTCATCGTATCTTATGGTGAATCCTGCAGTGAGGGTTCCATCCATATTCAGGAGGGTATGCCTGTTATTAATCTGGATATCCGTTCCGTATGTCATTGTGTCAGCATCATTTATCCTTCCTGTTACAGGATGGTGATGGCTCCATTTATTTATGAAGATCAAGGGTTTGATCTCAAAGTTTCCTATCTCCTTTGTGACTTTTGAACTGAAGAACAGGCTCTCTGAGTATCGTCCTGAGTACTGCCAGGGACCAAATGTTTCTCTTGCCCTTCCTGTTGCTCTGTATTCCTCAAACTGTTCTTCGCTTAAAGAGCCTGGCAACTGAAGGGATGCCTTTGTATAGCTGAAGAAGTTCTCTATGGTTGTGCCGTCACTGAGGAGAAGGGATGGCTGGATGGATATCTGATTTGTCCAGAACCTGTTCCACCTTCTCCAGGAGTTATCTGACTGTCTCCTGCTTCCGCTTACAGAGATGAATAGTTTGTCACCAATATTGCTTGAGTATGAAAGGTGATATATCTGCGTATTAAAGTCACCTGCTCCTAATTTTATTATCCCTCCCTTCTTCTGAAAGGGACTCTTGGTGATTATGTTGATCACACCTCCAGCAGCATTTGCTCCCCAGAGGGTTGAATTCGGACCCTTAACAACCTCCACTCTCTCTATAAGTTGTGTGTCGATAAAATCGAGCCTTGTGAGACTATCAGGGTCAGTAATGGGGACTCCATTTAACAGGACCATTATCTCCCTTACGCCATAACGTGCCTTTAAACCAGAGCCCCTGATTATCAGTCTTGAGTCGTATCCATGATTTCTTGTATCTATCAGAACTCCAGGGGTGCCTATTAGTGCCTCCTTGAGGTTGAACATCTTTGTATTCTCTAACTTATCCTCTCCGACAATAACCACGCTTGCAGAGACCTCTTCGGTCTTCCTCTCCAGTCGCGTGGCAGTAATGCTAATCTGTTCAAGCTGCTGCCCGGTTATCTCCACCTCTTCGGCATATATAGAGACAGGAGGAAAAACTCCTGCACAGATAATGATCATCAAACAAAGAATTAAAAGATGCCTCATTACATCCTCCGTACAAAGATTTTTTTAAATTCAACCTCACTTCAGAAGATAATATTCATGCATGCAAAGGCATGCTGCTGGGGTTTCGACTTAAAAGGGACTACGTCTGAAATGGACTATCCACAATAGAGCACCAGAGTCTTCTCAACGCTCTGATTAAACTTGCTTTACCTCTGGATTTAATGTTCGAGGTTAAGCTCTTGGAGGGTGGTCCTTCTGAAAGGCAATCAGAAATGGATTAAAAGTTGGATTGGAACCGTCATAAAACCCGGCAAACTCTGAATGAACCAGTCTGCATGTAGATTCATAAATTACTGGAAGCTCTGCATTAACTGATAATGAGGGAGTTGTGGTTCTGCATACATCAAGTGTTATTATCACCGGGGTCTGGTTATCAAGGGAGTAACCACCAAAAGACAGTGGCGAAAGGATGCTCATAACGAGAGATATCAATATAATCGTTGCTTTTAATTTCATGGCCTTTTAATTTCATGGCATAGTTTAGCAATAAAGAGTTGCTTACGTCACTATCTTATATAACAGGGCAACGAGACTTCAGTGACTTTAGTCACTACCGAAACTCGCTATTTTTCAAGGCAATTTCCTTTATTGTCTTGTCTGAACGGAACGGATGTCCAGAAAAAATAAAGAAACAGATTGAAACCTCTTGAAGAGATGATACAAAATATCACATCAAACCAATAAACAAAGGTGGTGATTTAGTTCAGAATCAGTTAAAATATAAAGTTATGTCAAATTGGATTGATAACATATACTTTGTTCTTGTAAATCCGCGTGAGCCTGGCAATATTGGCGCTTCGGCAAGGGCTATAAAGAATATGGGGTTTAATAACCTGCAACTTGTTAACCCCCCGGAGAACTTTATTGAGGGGCATGACTTCTGGCTTGCCTGCCATGCAACGGACCTGTTAAAAGAGGCTGATGTTTTCGACAATCTTGAGGATGCCCTTTCGGACAAGGCACTCATTGTGGGCACATCAAGAAGAACGGGGAAAAAACGAGGTCTTATTCTCCCTTTAGAGGAGGCGGTAAAAGAGATTAAGAAGGCTGCAACAAAAAACAGGGTAGCCATTCTCTTTGGCCGTGAAGACAGAGGGCTTACCAACGAGGAGGTTGAGGAGTGTGGTTTTCTAATTACTATCCCCACATCAGAGGATGCCCCATCCCTGAACCTTGCCCAGGCAGTACTGCTTGTTGCCTATGAACTCTCCCGGGGAGAATTCGAGGCGGATATACCTGAGCTGGTGCCCCATAAGGAACTGAAGGCTCTTTTCGGACATATCAGAAAGATCCTGAAACTACTCGGCTACATACCCAGGGGTGACAGGGACATGGAGGAGAGGATAATGCGTAACCTGAAGCATATGCTTGGCCGCTCAGGCCTTACTCCATGGGAGGTGAGAATGCTTCACGGAATCTGTAGTCAAATAGAGAGATTCGTAAAAGACAGATGAAGATAAAGGTCAGGCCCGAGGATTTTCAGGTTGAAGAGGTTGCACATCTGCCACTCACACATAGAGGTCCCTACAGGGTCTATCTCCTGAGAAAGGAAAACTGGAACACTGTTGACCTGCTACTGAGGCTTTCCAGAGAGACAGGCATACCATTTAAGGAGTTCTCTTACGGAGGGAAAAAGGACAGATACGCAAGCACGGTACAGTACATTACCGTCCGTCACAAAAGGAATCTCTCTCGAAGAGAAAAGAACTACTCCATAGAGTCCGTGGGCTTTATGCAAAGGCCCATGGGACCGGATCTTATAAAAGGCAACAGGTTTTCCATTACCATCAGAAAGCTTGATACAAAGGCGCTGGAAAAAGCCACTATTTCCTTGCAGGAGGTACGCTCTCTGGGGTTTCCAAACTATTTTGATGATCAGCGTTTCGGCAGTTATGACCCCAGACAGGGATTTATCGCAGAAAAGATTATAAAGAAACATTACAATGGTGCCCTGAAGATATACCTTACTCATATACACCCCGGCGACAAAAAAGCCGAAAAAGAGAGAAAGCGCTTCTTTTTCGAAAACTGGGACCAGTGGCAGGAGTGCCAGAAAAAGGCAAAGACATCATTTGAAAAAACGGTTTTTAGAAATTTACGAGATAGAACAGCCACCTTTATTGAACTCCTTGCAAGGATACCAAAAGAAGAGATGTCCCTTTTCTACTCAGCCTACCAGTCTCATCTCTGGAATGAGATTCTGAGAAAGATAGTAAGGCTTTTTGGCTCAGAGATCGTCAAACACCCCGGCATTGAAGGAGACTACCTCTTTTATCGCTCTCTGAAGGATAAGGATGACAGGGCCTATCTTTCCAGACTGACAATCCCCATGCCTGCTTCAAAGATGACCTTCCAGGATGTCCTTACAGAGACACTCACCATGGAGGTACTGAAGGAGAAGGGTCTCAAGCCTTCTTCTTTCAATCTCAAAAAGCCAAGAAATGCACGCTTCGGTTCATTCAACAGGAAGGCCATAGTTTATCCCGAAGACCTGGAGTATAAGGTTATAGAGGATGATATATACCCGGGTAGCAAGGCCATGAAACTGAGATTTTTTCTGCCCCGTGGAAGTTATGCAACCATGCTGATAAAGAGGCTTTCGGTTTCATAAAAGAGTCTGAATTCTTGTATAATATTGGTTAAAATCCGCGCAACCAACTGTCACAATACAAACATCAGGGAGGCGTGAAATGAACTCTACCTTACTGATCGTCGCAGGTGTGCTCATATATCTGATCCTCTATCATACTTACGGAAAGTATCTTCGCAGAGATGTCGTTAAAGAGACTGATCTGGAGCCACCCTCAAAACGTCTGTACGACGGAGTGGACTTTGTTCCTGCAAACCGTTATGTACTGTTTGGCCATCACTTTGCCTCTGTGGCAGGCGCTGCTCCGATTGTGGGTCCTGCAATAGCCCTTGCCTGGGGCTGGCTTCCGGCACTACTATGGATCTGGATAGGGAACATCTTTATCGGAGCTGTGCATGATTATCTCTCTTTGATGTCTTCTGTTCGATACGATGGCCATTCTGTTCAGTGGATAGCCGGAAGGGTGATTAAAAAGAGAACAGGCTATGTATTTGCCTGGTTTATTTTCTTTGTTCTTATACTTGTTGTAGCTGCCTTCGGAGCCGTGCTTGGAAAGCTCTATGTGAAACAGCCAGGAGTACCCCCAGCATATCTTTTCAAAATCGGTTCCGCCCTGATTCTGGGCATACTGCTTTACCGTATAAGAATGGATTTCAGGGCTGCTACCCTGATTGGTATACTTCTTCTGGGGGCCTCAATTATAATCGGAAAACAGATCCCCATTCATGCTGACTACAAGGTATGGCTTGTTGTATTCTTTGTCTATATTATTATCGCCTCTTCAATACCTGTGAATATTCTCCTTCAGCCAAGGGACTATCTTAATGCCTGGCTCCTTGTTGGTGGGCTGATTATCGGCGGGGTTGCGATCCTCTTGTCCTTTAAGACAGTGAGTATACCGGCAGTTACTGTTTTCAATGCTCCAGTGGTCTCGGGTAAGCCAACCCCCTTCTGGCCTGTCATTCCCCTTATAATCGCCTGTGGCTCACTCTCCGGATTCCATTCCATAGTTGCCTCCGGTACCACATCCAAGCAGATTGCCCATGAAAAGGACGGCCTCTTTATCGGCTATGGCGGGATGCTTACAGAGGGTTTTCTATCCACTCTTGTTGTGGTGGTTATAAGCACCTACGGGCTTTCGGTGATACCTGAAGACAAGGTTGCCACCATAACCGCTTCCGCCACGGCCTTTGCCCAGAATTATATCCCGGCAGCCAAGGCAGCCGGTGGACCAATCGGGATATTCTCCAAAGCCTTTGCAGAGGTTACCAATAGCGTGCTCCGTCTTCCAAAGGACTTTATGGTTATACTGGCTTCAATGTGGGTGGCCTCCTTTGCAATGACCACCCTTGATACCACAAACAGGCTTGCGAGATATACCTTTACTGAGATATTCGAACCTTTAAAGAGTACAGTACCATCCCTTTATCGTATCCTGACAAACAGATGGGTGGCATCCACAGTGCCTGCAGTGCTCGGCATAGGGCTTGCCTGGAGCGGAGCCTGGACAACAATCTGGCCTGCCTTTGGCGGAGCCAACCAGATGCTGGCATCAATTGCAATGATTACCATTGCAGCATGGGCCATGAGGGTACAAAAGAGCAAGGGAATTAACATATTAATACCTGCTCTGTTTCTGTGGCTAACGGTGACCCTGGCAATGCTCTGGTATCTGTTTGTTGCAGTGCCTGCATTCTATCTGAAAAACCCCGTTCAGGCCACGGTGCTGGGTCTGATAATAGGAATAATGATAGGACTGAATCTGCTACTTATGTATGACTTCCTGAAACCTGAAAGGACCGAACCGATGGAGGTGGCCACTGAAAAAACTTAAAGACTCGGTCAAACAGATTAAAGAAGCAGTGACACTCTTTGGGAAGGGATTCCTTGCCCGAAGTACCGATGCAATGGAGGCTGAGCTGAAAGAGATGGAGAATGCCTTCTGTCTCATCCTTGTTGCCAGCTTGAGCGGCATACCCGCACCTCCTTCTTATCTGGGGGTAAAGCTTCTTCCCCATCTTGAAAGGGAGATGCAGGTGATGCTATCACGGGCAGGTTTCCTTGATGACCAGCTTGCCAACTGGTTCGGTCTGCTGGATTTTGGCTAATGAAGAGAACCGTTTTCTTTCTTGGCAAAGGAGGGGTGGGTAAGACTACTCTTGCCGGAAGCTTCTCTATATACATATCGGAGAGAAAGGAGCGTGTCTTCCTTGCATCCCTTGATCCGGCACATAATCTCTTTGATCTTTTCGGAACAAAACCGGAAAAGGGGGTAAGGAGATTTACTGAGAATCTCTACATACAGGAGATTGATCACAAAGGCCGTATCAGGAACCTTCTTAAAGAGACCTCCCAGAGGATGAAACAGACCTATCGGTACCTCCAGATCATCAATCTTGAAAGTATGTTTGATGTACTAAAACACTCTCCCGGTATGGAGGAGTATGCAATGCTTTCGGCACTGAACGAGATAATTGCAAAGTGGACTGTTGAGGTGGACTATATCGTGATCGATACACCTCCCACAGGGCTCAGCCTCAGACTCTTTTCCCTCCCCGTCACCACCAGGGTATGGATAGAGCAGCTGATGAAACTCAGAAAACGAATACTCGACAGAAGGAGTCAGATAGCCCATATAAAAGGCAGAGAGGCCTTTGGTGAAGATGTGGCCACCGAGCCGGAGGATGATCAGGTTATCAAAGAACTTAACAGGCAGTACGAAGTTGCAAAGAGGACAGAACAGTTGCTGGCAGACAGAGAAAACTGCAAAAGGGTGCTTGTGTTAAACTATGACAAACTTTCAGTAAAAGAGGGGATAATGATCATTCATGACCTCAAAGAGTTAGGTATTCCGATAGATCTCATAATATTTAACAAGACTGGACTGACAAAAGCCTCTCGCTCATTACTGGATGAGTTTTACAGAGAGGCCAAAGAGACGGAGACGGTAGAGATACCTTTTTTTCGAGATGCTCCGACAACAATAGAAAGCTTGAAGGAGATAGCCGGATATTTTGCAGATAAACTCTGCAAATGAAACTTCCTGCACTCAAGCACCACGACCAGAGGTCGGGGCTCGCAGCAAGAAGCATTGTAACTTATGGGAAATCCAGAGCAAACTATGGCTCCGAAAGGCAACAGTTACAATACTGGATTATGATTATTTCCACACATAAGCAAGGAGGTCGGAAAAGTGTCTGTTAGTGGTATATGGTTTGTTGTACTCCTGCTAAGCTCCGCTGTTCTGATAATAACCTATCAGTTGGGAAACAAGAAGAATCTCCGCATGATGAAGGAACTGTCATTGATGCTTGAACGTGCCCTGAGACCATCTGATAAGGAATACACACTCCTTGGCGGGGTGCTGGGATTTTCAGCCACATATAAAATTAAGGGGTTCCGGGATGTTAAAGCCTCGCTGTTTCTCCTTCCGAGACAGAGTCTTCTGTATCTTCCCATAGCTATACTCAGAACCGGTTATGACAGTTTAGAAATCCTTTTTTATCTCAACAAACCTGTCAACGAAGAGGCACACGTGGTTCGTCCTACAAAGCTGTCACACTGGATGCCAAAGATAAAAAGAAAGGATGAGCTTCAGGGAAAAGAGATGGTTCTGCAAGGTGAGAAGTTCGAGCTTCTTTTTGACAAGAAAGGAAAGGCCGTTAGTATGGCGAAAAGGCTTGCCGAAGTCCTTGCTCCTTGCGGATCAACCCATATAGCCATCACTCCGGCCAACTCCGTCGTATATCTCAGGTTTAAGGCTTCAGCCGACAGAACAAAGATGATAGAGAAAAGGCTTAAGACAGCTGTCAGACTTCTTGCCTTGGAGCAATAAGCCGAAAATGTCGCTTGGCTCAAGTCAGCTTTAAATAGCATTTTGGAGAGATAAAAACGCTATAGATACCGATACGAATATGGTATTATAATCAGAAGAGACTCATTCAGTCTCAGGAGGTGCGAGATGCTTGAAGTAATAAAAAAGAGACGCAGTGTAAGGGCGTACAAGCCCAAGTCAGTAGAGGAGGGAAAGATTAAAGAGATTCTCAAGGCAGCGATGTTCTCGCCTTCATCATGGGGAACCAGGGCATGGGAGTTTGTTATAGTTAAGGACCCAAAAACAAGAAAGGCCCTCTCTGAGGCCACTCCTTATTCATCCTTTGTCAAGGATGCTCCCGTAATAATTGTGGTCTGCTACGACACTGAAACGGGAAGGAAATTCAAGGAAGATTCCTCTATTTGTGCCGCGCATATCCACCTCGAGGCTGTCAATCAGGGTCTTGCAAGCTGCTTTGTCCAGATAGCCGATGCCGACGGTCCCCATGGTAACGCCGAGGCTTATGTTAAGGAACTCCTGGGGATACCACAAAACTACAGGGTTCAATGCCTGCTGCCTATCGGGTATGCTGCCAGCGAGTTACCCGAACACTCCGACAGTGAGTACGACGAGAGTAAGATTCACTACGAGAGGTTTAACCAGTGAGGTTTATTGCTGATCTTCATATTCACTCCAAATACTCCCGTGCAACAAGCAAAGAAATGAACCCAGAGAATCTCTCCTACTGGGCCCAGATCAAAGGCATAAAAGTGATGGGCACGGGAGATTTTACTCACCCTGAATGGTTCAGGGAACTATCGGAAAAACTCTCCATTGACAACAACGGTCTTTACAGACTTTCCACCGAACCTCCTCCGGTACCGGAGTCATGCCAGGGAGAGGTTTTCTTCGTACCGACTGCAGAGATCAGCTGCATATATAGTAAGGGTGGTAAGACACGTAAAATTCATCTCGTGGTAATAATGCCTACTCTTGAGGATGCCGGGGCACTAAACACCAGGCTCTCAAGAATCGGTAACATCACCGCAGACGGAAGACCCATTCTCGGCCTGGATGCAATGCTGCTTCTGAGGATGGTCCTGGAGATTACCGACAGAGCTCTTGTAATCCCGGCTCATGCATGGACTCCTCACTTTTCCATATTCGGTGCCTTCTCCGGATTTGATTCTCTGGAGGAGTGCTTTGAAGACCTTACTCCCGAGATATACGCCATAGAGACAGGGTTGAGCTCTGACCCGCCTATGAACTGGAGGCTCTCCGCCCTGGATAACATCACCCTGGTTTCCAATTCAGATGCCCATTCACCGGCAAAGATCGGCAGGGAAGCGAATATATTTGATACTGCTTTGACGTATGATACTATGGTAAGCTCAATCAAGACCGGAAAGGGGTTTGAAGGCACAATAGAGTTCTTTCCAGAGGAGGGTAAGTATCATTACGACGGGCATCGTCTCTGCAATATATGGATGTCACCTGAGGAGACAAGACGCCACAACTACAAATGTCCTGTCTGCGGAAAAGGCCTGACCGTAGGTGTGATGCACAGAGTTGCAAACCTGGCTGATAGACAAAATGGCTTTAAGCCCGACAGAGCCAAACCTTTCCGATCCCTTATTCCGCTGCAGGAGATAATCTCAGAGGCCCTGAAAACAGGGGTTAATACAAAGAGGGTTCAGCAGATGTACATGAAGATCATTACCGAACTCGGTCCGGAGTTCGGGGTGCTAATGGAAAGTCCTCTTTCCGACATAGAAAAGGTTGCAGGCGGACTGGTGGCAGAAGGTATCCGAAGGATGAGAGAGGGTAAGGTCAATATCCGTCCCGGCTTTGACGGCGAGTACGGACAGATAAGGATCTTTGAAGAGGTGGAAAGAACAGAGATAAAGGGACAGGCCCTGCTGTTTTAAATTTTCCATGCACCATCTATAATCCTTATATTGGATCTGGGTTTAAGTTAACTCAGATCCAGCAGTAACTAAAACCGACAATCGCCTGAAGCAGTGGTGTGAATCTTATTACTGGATTTGGAATTGAATATCCTGCGGCTTGCTGCAGGGGGTAATTCTTTTGAAAATGCTTAAAAGGCTGATTATAGTTATCTTCGCTACTGTTTTTGTGGTTGAGGCTTTCTGGCTCTGGGGAATTCCCGACAGGTGGGTGCAGCAGAAAATAAAAGCCTCTTTTTCCGTATCAACTGACTATCATTTACTGGACATTGACCTGGAAGGGCTTCATAAAGCAATACCATTTCGTTTCTCTGTAAAAAAAATAGTCTTTTCTTACAAAGGAAAGGAAATCCTCACCTTGAATGATGTTACCGGTAATTTTAATCCCTTCAGTGTCTTGATTCAAAAACTGGGTCTGAGTGTAAAGGGGA
>JALUAR010000218.1:0-17368 GCA_027050975.1 Thermodesulfovibrio sp. | reverse complement strand
GTAGTAACATCATTCTTGATAAGAGGCAGGGAACCGTTAATTTTACTATTAAAGATGTTGAAATAGAAGGTTTGGAAATTATAAAACTCTTTGGTATAGGAGGAAAAGGCAAACTTAACGGTAGCGGATCAATTGAAATCGATCCGGCAGCTGACAAAAGCCACTCCTTGTCGGGATATCTAAACTTGAGGGTCGAAAACCTGAAAATCAGGGATCTCAGATGTAATGAAACATACCTGCCTATGAGCCTCTTTAACGAACTCCGTTGCGCTGTTGAACCGAAAGGCAGGTCTTTGATCCTCCATACAGTTTTGTTAACAGGACCGGATGTTCATGGAATCCTTAGAGGTAAGAGCTCTGGCAGACACGTGGAAGGAACACTCGAAATCTTTACCTCAGAAAACAACTCTTTTGAGAACCTCCGACGCCTTGCCCACTACAGAGTAACTCCCTCGTATTATCTCATCCCCTTAAGCTGCAGACCAACCGCATGGGAACAACCCTCTGACTAAAAAGCATGGCCTATACTGAAATGAAATTCTCCAGAACTCTCACCAGATCTACGATTCAACTTGTGTCCGTAATCAAGCCTTATCGGTCCGACAGGAGTATTGTATCTCAAACCTATTCCTGCTGTGTAGCGGAGACTAAGTTTCACATCACTTATCTTCTGCCACACGTTACCGGCATCTACAAAGGTTACGATTCCGAAACCCTTTCCAATATCTATTCTCAGTTCCAAATTACTTACAATAAAGGCATTTCCACCTGTCGGAGAGCCATCCTCTCCTTTCGGTCCAAGATTGTCCTGTGAAAACCCTCTTACCGAGTCTCGTCCGCCAAGGAAATATCTCTCTATCAACGGCAACTCCCTTGTATTCCTGAATCCCTGAGCTATGCCTCCCCTGAACGACAGGGCAGCTATAAATCTCCTGGACAGTTCATGGTAAATACTCCAGTGTAGATTGAGTTTCAGGAAGTCGGTCTCGCCAAGCAGATATCTGCTTGCAATTTTGAAGGATGCACCGGCGAAAACGCCTCTGTGAGGATTAAAAGGATTGTCTCGTGAGTCATAAATCAGGCCGGGCCTTAAGCTACTTATTGCCAATGTTCCTGTATCGTCACGTGACAGGATTACATCGGGCTGAACATCATAAGTTTTTACAAGGGCGTATCCGTAATTAAGTTCAACTTTTACAGTGTCGGTAATGTTTTTTTGTAACGAAACATCTGCGGAATATCTTCTGAGTCGATATCTGATCTCACCGGTGTCCAGATTCTTCTCCTTTTTCTGTCCAAACTGAACAATGGTACGGAAAAGCATCTTTTTATTCAGAAAATACGGCTCATAGTAATTGAAAATTAATCTCTGTTTCAGACCGCTGAGTTCTCCCCGCATACCCACGGTTCTGTTCATTCCCCAGAGATTGTTATATCTGATATCAAAGAATCCTCTCATCTGCTCGTATTCTCCATAGCCGAAACCAAACTCCACAACACCATGCTTACGCTCTTTTACCTCGATCAATATGTCTCTCCTGTTGCCATAATGCGGATGCTCTTCTGTCATGAGAGAGGTTGGATAAGGTTCAAGAGCCTCTATATTGATATCGCTGAATAGTCCTAACTGGTAGAGTCTCTTGGAAAGTTCCGGCAAGAGTCGGGGATTCAGTGGCATGCCTTCGGTATAATTAAGCTCTCTTAGTATCACCTCTGTCCTGGTAGTTCTATTGCCTTTTACAATTGTTTTACCGAAATAATAAGGTATCCCTTCTCTCACCTCCACCTTTATGACAACCCCTTCCTCCTCATATTCGGTACTCGTAGATATAACCGCATCCAGATATCCATGCTTTCTGTATGCCCTTAAAAGCATCCTTCTAAGGTCGGCAAGGGCAAGCTCATTAAAGGGTTCGCCCTTTATCATGGCAATAATCTCATTGAGTTCCCGGGAACTAAGAGCGGAATTGCCGAAAATATCGATTCTCTTCACCGTGTAAGGTTTACCCTCATGGATTGCGATCTCAATTCGTACGGTTTCATCCGTATCAGAAGGAGTAACTGCAATATCGGATATTCTGACATCCATGTATCCCAATGCTTTGTACAGAGAGAGTATAGTGTCAATGTCACCATCAAGGAGATCTGGATTATAAACATCTCCTTCTTGCAGTAACATTGCCTCTTTCAACTTCTCTGCAGGCAGGGTATTTCCCTGAAAGGAAATACTCTTCAATATAAATCTCTTACCCTCATTAATATAGAATTTCACTTTTATAGCTTCCTCATCCTCACGAATTGAGGGGGAAACAAGGGCGTATATATACCCCTCCTTGTGATATGCCTTCACAATCTTTACCGATGCCTCAGCCATGACATCTTTGTTTATCGTTGTACCTTTAAGTGAGATAATCTCCTTTAATTCTGAGTTATTGAAAAAGCTGTTTCCTTCAAAAGAGACCAAAAGCTTCCTGCCGGGTTTAACCCTGATTGTAAGTACACCGTTCTTAAAGACAAAAGGCCCAACAGTAGGGTTTACATACCCCTTGTTAATCAAAAATTCCCTCAATCTGTCCAGATCCTTTTTAACAGAGTCCAGATTATAAATATCACCGGCAACGGTTTTCATCTCCGCCTTCAACCATGGAGGAGCCCCCTCGACTCGTATCTCTTTAATAATCAGGGGGGCTCCCTCTTTAATATTTACAAGCAGATCGAACATCTGCGGTGAATCCGTTTCGATTACATCAATTGTCACATCTGCATCGGGAAAGCCGTTGTTTCTTAATGCCTCCCTAACCTTTTCAATGCTCTCACGAATCATATTCTCTCTCAGTATATCACCTTCCTTGAGCAGTAGCGCCCTGTATATCTCATTATCATCAACGATTATATTGCCCTTTATATCGATCTCATTAACATATTTATGCTCCCGCACCTCTATTAATAGTCTGCCTGATATAACTTTCCTGTTATCTAAACCGGCGTCTTTGTCCTGTTTGAAGAGGACGGTAATATCCTCAAAAATCTCTTTTTTGAAAGCCCTTTTTACACCTTCATCGATTCTTACAACAGTGGTTGTTTCTCCCTTTCTGATATCCATGAGATCCAGAAGCTCTTTGATACTACAAAGATGAAGCCCTTTAACCTCTATCGCTGTCACATAAAACTTTCCTGGCAACTCTTCGGATTTGCTCTGCACCGGCACATCCGCTGCAAAAGCAGTTGCTGCAGTTACCACAGAAAAGATGAGGAAAATGATACAGGTAAAATATCTCTTTGTCATTTAAACTCCAGCCTGAATTTTATGTCCGCACCTAAAGCACCGGCAACATCCCTCTCACCAACGAGTGAAACGCTGTCACTCAGAAGGAACTCCAGTCTCAAAAACTGCTCGGTGCTTCCACCGATTGACGTTGAGTATGTAACATACAACCTGTCCGAAAGGAGCCTTTTTGAGACCGTAACTCTTGGTCCAATTGTTCCACTGGTTTCGGAGACATATGGCTCAACCTCTACGCGGTCAAAGCCTGTTATGCTCTGTATTCTCTCCTGAAGTGTCTCCTGAAGCTGTCCCGTTAGAAAGGCGGTAGCCTCGGAAGCACCTATGCCTCCCTCAAGCCCTTTCAACTCGGAACTGAGCCTCCCGACAGCAAGTAGGCTCAGTATATCCATCTCATCAAGAGGTGGGTCTGAAACCAGACTCAAATTGAACTCATCAACATAACCGCTCAATGAGAGGGTAATTCTGTACTCCCTCACCTTTGTTCTTGCAACAATATCAAAGAAAGGGTTTATTCCTTCGGGGTCCACAAAATCAGCACTGGCATTCATAATGGTAAATTCGTGGTTTCTGAAAAAGAACTTACCGCCCATCAGTTCAAGCCGTCCCAGAATAACAGGCCGTGCAAGGGTCCCTCTGAGAATGATGTCTATTTTTGCTGGAGACCTTACCAGGTTGTTTTGTATCAGGATATTCTCATCGCCATAAAAAGTAACATTTAGCTCCACTCGTTCCATTGCCCTGCCACCAGCTAAACTGTAAGACCTCTTTTTGCTAAGCAGCCACTGCCTCCAATTGATATCCTTGGTAAAGCGTCCCTCTGTCACCTTCATGTCTCCTATTAGCAAAACGGTATCTTTCTGTTCAGACAGAGAAAGTTGTCCCGAAGTTTTGAGCCATACACCTTCGGTTGCCCTTATGGTCACCTTTTTCAACATGGCGTCAAGATGATACCGCCTGAATCGCCAGTTACTGAAATAGCCGGAACCTCTTACATTAATCATGCCCGAACTGAATGAGCCTGACAGTGATTCTAAGATAAGCCTGTTTTCATCAATATAGGCATATCCGTTAACCGAACGGAGCCTCTCTGTAATCCCTTTGAATGCCACTGTGGTATCCTTTAGTATGATTCCTCCGTTCAATGTGGGATCCTTCCAGTCACCTGTAATCCCCAGAACAAACTCCACCTCGCCTTTGATGTATTCAATGGAGGGTATCAGTCCCTTCAGGGGCGCAAGATATGAGCTTCCAAACACCGTAAGGTCATACCCCTTATGAATATTAACCTCTCCCTGCACCCCAAAACTCGCAGGACCTGCCTTCATCTGGAACTGTTTTATCTGAATACGGTTACCATCTATCTCAAAAAGCATATCTGCCCTGTTGACAAAATGATAACCATAGATACTCAGCCCCACTCTTTTAACACCTATCCATCCTGTTACCTCTCCGTCTTTGGCTGAAAGAGTGGCTGACGCAGCCATATCCAACCTGAAGTCCTCAGGCACATCCTTGAAAAGAGGTTTGAAGAGCTTGTCGTAACGACCTTCGGCTGCCACTATCTTCAAACTCCAGGAGGATGGTTCTGACAAAGACAATTCTCCCTCAATTGTAAGTAACCCGTCAAGAATCCCGGACCTCAGAGAGAGAATCCTCTCCTTTAAACCAATTTCGAAGCCTCCCAGCCTTTTTTCATTCTCTGCCAGAATAACACCTTCCAGTGCTCCGACAGGGTTCTTTAAATTGCCTGTAAGATTAACAGTACCCCTGATCGCCATTTTGTATGGATTTTCGAAAGGTAAATCCTCGGAATAGATACGGAAGCTCAAATCTTCAGTAGAAATCTCTCCTGCAAAAGACAGCTCTACCCTTCCTTTTATAAGTGACCTTCCCTTATGAAGAACAAGTTTGGAAAGCTTTATCCTTTCATTGCCTATCTCAAACTCGGTTTTCAACGAACCGATTCTATAGCCTGAAAAGGTAAGATTGTCAACCTCTAACCGCCCCTTTCCTACAGGTGAATTCATCGGACCCTTTATCTCTAACTCTCCGCTTATCACTCCATCCAGCCTCTGCCCGGTTTCGATACCACCGGCTTTAAGAATCCAGTCTGCGGATATGGAAGTGATACGAACAGCAAGATCAAAGGTGGGGCTATCTATCACGAATAGATCCTCTGAGCCTGTGTCCACCACTCCCTTCACAAAATATCTTCCGTGATCCAGGAAGCCTTCAAACGCTTTTAACTCTACAATCCCTCTCTTGTATGAAATCTCCGCCTTTATATTCCCTAACGGATAGTTTTTATATTGAACACCTTCTGCCCTGAGTCTGCCCTTTAATAAGAGTTCCGGCTCTATTCCTTCTAACTTTCCTTTAAACTCTCCCTTACCTCTTAGCTGTTTATTACCGAAGAGGTCACCTATATTTTCAGTTTCTATAGCTACGGACATGGAGATTCTTTTGGTGTTCAAATCCACAGAGCCTGCCCCTGTCATTACCGTATCATCCGAAAGCACTTTTAATTGCGAAAGCCTTAACAGAGGCTCGCTGAAACTAAAACCTCCTTCGATCTTCTTTATATTGTTAAGTACAGACTGTCCATCTCCTTTTCGGGATGAGGTGAAATAGAATTTTCCAAAGGGTGAAAATCTGTCACCTGAGGAGAAGAGATAGCCTGTAATCCTGCCAGAGGGCAGTCCCGGATCCCATTCTATCAATCTAAGAATGGGACGGCTGTCCAGGTCTTCCGCAACTATGCTTATTGAGTACCAGTCTGCACCAGGAAGCTCAACCTTCACCTCTACCGCCGCCTCTCCATTGTAAGCCTTTACCTTTGAGTCATAGAATCTCAATAACCCCTTTTCAAAGGAGACCTTGCATTTAATCTCATCAGGATCAGTACCGTATATATGTCCCTTTTTCATAAAGGCATTTAGCTTAAGAACGGGATTCTGCAGAGTGCCTTTCAGCTGACCTGAGAAGAAAACCCTTCCCCTTAAAGGCACCTCCTCCTCGATTAGCGACATCAGAGTCTCCAGCTGTATGCTTCCTTTAAGGAAAAGATCAAAGGATAGTCCACTTAAAATCTCTTTAATACCCTTGTTTTCAATCCTTCCTGTTTTTATAGCGCCTTTTACCTTTATTTCATCATCTCCCTTATAAGGCTTCCCCATTAGTTCGGTAACGGTTTTTAAATGAACCCTGCTGTTGGTACTTCCTTCGACTTTTCCGTCACGGTATATACCGCTAAATGAGATCTCCGAGTGTTTGTCTCTGAAAACAATCTGTTTAAATCGAACTTCTGTTCCTGAAACGACAATCTCGCCTTTAATCACAGCCTCTATGCTTTTTTTCTTATCCTCTCCGTAATGGTAGGAAAAGCGGCTGTGTTCGATACGGATGATACCTTTCTGAACATTGTATCTTACGGCAGGATCATTTACCTCAATAGCAGTTTTTTTATCATGCAGATATATATTACCGCCGTTTAAAACTATCTCTACAGGTTTTATTCTTAACCCCTTCTTCGACTTTCCTGTTTCTTTCTTTAACGGTAGCAGAGGCAATATTGCCTCCTCTAAAGAGGCATTAACACTGACGTCGTACATCTGTATTGTCGGAAGTTGTAACTCCCTGCTGATAAGCCCACTCAGCCGGATATATACAAACCCCTTTTTTACAGTAAGAATCTCTTTCCCTTTGTTATCCGAAAAACTGAGTTCATCGATGCCAATATAAAGAGGAAAGGGGTTCAAATAGATCCTGCCTGCCGTTACCTGCCTTCCAGTCAGGGCAGAGAGTTCTGGAAGAATCAGTCTCTTCAGATGATTGGAAAAGAGGGTTGATCTGAGGTAGACAAAGCCTGCCACAGATACTGTCAGTACTATCAAAAGAGCCGTATAGAAAAATATTCTCTTTTTCATATCACTCTGTCAAAACAAGTGTATCTTTATTCATGCCTCAATGCCACGATAGGATCATACAGGGCTGCTTTTCTTGCAGGGTAAACACCAAAGAATATCCCCACAAGTGCCGAGAAAAAGAAGGCAAGAACCACACTCCACCATGCTATGCTGGTAGGCAAAAACTTAACAAAAAGGGGTATGGCCATCCCAACGGAGACCCCAAGCAGTATGCCGCCTGCTCCGCCTGTAACACTAACAACGGTGGACTCCACAAGAAACTGAAAGAGTATGTCCCTGTTTTTTGCTCCTACAGCCTTTCTGATGCCTATCTCTTTTGTTCTCTCCCTTACGGAGACAAGCATTATGTTCATTATTCCTATTCCGCCGACTATTAGCGATATAGCTGCAATACCGGCAAGAACAGCTGTCATTATGTTAAGCACCTTCCCCATTACGTCAAGCATCTCATCCTGACTGAGAATGGTGAAATCCTCTCTGCCTGCATGCCTGTGTATTAACAGCTTTCTGATATCCCTCTTGGCAGCATCAATGCTCTGCTCGCCTCTTGCCTTAACAGTGATATTGAAAAGCGCATCAGTATCGAAAAGGTCCATTGCAACCGGCGTCGGAATAAATACCACATCATCCAGATCGTAACCAAGGGTTACCCCCTTTTTCTGCATTATACCGATAACGCGATAACGTTCGTCTCCAATCTTGATTGTTGCACCAAGGGGATTTACATCTCCGAAGAGATCCCTTTTTACTGTTCTTCCCAGAATACAGACACGCCTTTTTGTCTCCACATCATTTGAACCGAGTGCCCTACCCGATTCTATCGATAGGTTTCTGGCAGGAAAGTAGTCCTCTGTCACTCCTACTATATATGTATCCCTGTTTTTGTTACGGTATTTTACCCATGAAGTCCCCACGATAACCGGAACAGCATACTGGACATGCACAGATCTCTTCTTGATAAGAACGGCATCATCATATACAAGCTTTCTTACGGAGGAGGTACCCATGTGGGTTCCACCCTCTTTTGCTGTCTTGCCTGGAACCACTATAAGAATATTGGTTCCCAGTCCTCCGAGCTCTGTTCTTATGTAACGTCTGGCACCCTCGCCTATGGAGACAAGCAATATTACAGCCGCTACACCGATAATCACTCCCAACATTGTGAGGAAGGACCTCAGCTTGTTTGCCTTCAAAGAGTCAAAGGATACCTTTAAAATCTCAAAAACATCCATCCATGCACACTCCGTCCTTTATTGTGATTACCCTTTCCGCATATCCGGCAACTGCCCGTTCATGTGTCACCAGCACTATTGTGGTGCCTTCCTGATGGAGGTGTTTAAAGATCTCCATAATCTCCGTACCGGAACGGCTATCAAGATTGCCTGTAGGCTCGTCTGCAAGTATCACGAGGGGATTGTTAACCAATGCACGGGCTATTGCCACACGCTGTTGCTCTCCTCCAGACATCTCCGGAGGCTTATGCTCTGCACGATGAGAAAGCCCGACCCGCTGCAGCATCTCAAGAGCAAGAGCCCTTCTCTCCGGGCCGCTTACTCCGCTATAAAGAAGAGGAAGTTCCACATTCTTTACCGCCGACATACCGGGCAGTAGATTGAAGCTCTGAAACACAAAGCCTATCTTTCTGTTTCTTATCTCGGCAAGTTCATCATTGGATTTATTGCTTACGTCATTGCCTTCAAAGAGATATCTTCCCTCTGTCGGCCTGTCAAGACATCCTATGATATTCAAAAGCGTCGATTTTCCAGAGCCAGATGGCCCCATTATCGCTACAAATTCACCCTGATTCACAGACAGGTCTATCCCCTTTAACACTTCTACCCTGTTTTTACCCAGGTCGTATATCTTTTTTATGCCCTGCAGTATAATTAACTCTTTCATTCTGATGTCGGAATAACTTTAAGCGAACAAACGGTTGCTGTCTCGGCATCGTAACAGAAAAATACTGCTAAGTGCCTGATTTTTCGGTTTTCCTTTAACAAATCACATCATATAGTTTAACATTTTCACGCCTCTAATTGACCTGCCAGAACCTTCTCGAATCTGCCGATAGAAACGGGGATACTTTATTCATAACAGGCAAATTCAGAACACTGCAGATCTGGTTTTACCTGCCCTTGCTGTGAGATAATATTTTATGTTTAAGAAAAAGTTGGGCAGAGAGGGAGAGGATTTCGCTAAAAGATTTCTCAGGAAGAAAGGGTACAAAATTCTTGAGACAAATTACAGGACACCTATAGGAGAGATTGATATTATTGCCAGAGACGGTGATGTAATCGTTTTCGTAGAGGTAAAGACAAGAAGCTCTCTGGAGTTCGGATATCCTCACGAAGCCGTTACCCAAAGCAAGCAAAACCGCCTGAAAAAACTCGCCCTGTACTATCTGAAGAGTCAAAAACTGACCGATGTAAGTGTAAGGTTCGATGTAATAGGACTTTACCTGAAGGAGGGAACCTATAAGGTGGACCACTTTGTTGATGCCTTTGAGTTTTAGTTCTAAACAGGAATTCCACCCTATAAACCCGCTGATTTTGTCCATTTTATGTTATAATTATCAGATTAGGACGATAACGGTTTGAAATGTAGAGGATTTTCAATCAAAAATCATTAAATCTGTTTTCCTATCCTTGATTGATAACTAACAATCGATATGAACAGGATTGAGCAGAGATTCAGACAACTGAAAGAGGAGAAAAGAAAGGCATTTATCCCTTACATAATGGCTGGGGACCCTTCTTTGAAAGATACGGAAAGGCTTGTTTTGATACTTGAAGAATCCGGAGCAGACATAATCGAACTGGGCGTGCCCTTTACCGATCCACTGGCAGACGGCCCTGTTATACAGGCGGCAGCCTTCAGAGCCCTCTCTCAAGGGGTAACGCTAAGAAAGGTTATAAAGACTGTCAAGGGCATAAGAAAAAGATCTGAAGTTCCCATAATTCTTATGACCTATTATAATCCTGTTTACAAATACGGACTGGAAAGGTTTATAAATGATGCATCCAGGGCAGGAGTTGACGGTCTGATCGTACCTGACCTTCCGCCTGATGAGGCAGAAGAATTAATAAGATATGCTCGAAACAGAGATATCTCTACAATCTTTCTACTTGCTCCAACATCCACTGATGACAGAATCCGTCTCGTATGCAAAAATTCAACCGGTTTTATCTATTACGTCTCCATAACAGGGATTACAGGCTCCCAGTTACGTGTGGGAAGGGATATGAAGGCAATGATCAATAAGATAAAGCATATGTCCCGCAAGCCTGTGGCTGTCGGCTTCGGGGTTAAGAGGCCTGAGGAGGCCCGTACGGTAGCTGCAATTGCTGATGGTGTAATTGTGGGCAGCTCAATTGTCAAGATGATCAATGATAACGAAAAAGGGCTTAGAAGATATCTGAAAAGCTTGAGAAAGGCAATAGATGGCGTGGTTTAAAAAGACAAAGCCAAAGGACACAAACAAGCGGGTGAAAATACCCGAAGGATTGTGGGTCAAATGTAACAGTTGTAAGGAGATCGTCTACCGCAAGGAGGTGGAACGCAATCTCCAGGTATGTCCCAAGTGTAACTACCACTTCAGAATCAGTGCAAAGGAGCGTCTTACACTCCTTATAGACGGCGGAACATTTCAGGAACTTGCCGGTGATATCCTGCCAACAGACCCCCTTAAATTCAAGGACAGCAAATCCTATAAAGACCGACTGGAAGAAAACAGGAAAAAGAGTGGTCTTACGGAAGCAGTTATAACCGGAGAAGGCAGACTAAATGGCATCCCTGTAGTGATTGCAATAATGGATTTCCATTTCATGGGCGGTAGCATGGGGTCGGTAGTTGGCGAGAAGGTTACAAGGGCTACGGAAGAGGCCACTCAGAAAGGTGTTCCTCTTATAATCGTATCCTCCTCAGGAGGAGCAAGAATGCAGGAAGGGATGTTCTCTCTCATGCAGATGGCCAAGGTATCAGCAGCAATTGCCAGACATAAAGAGGCAGGACTTCCCTATATATCCGTGCTTACGGATCCGACTTTCGGTGGTGTAAGCGCCAGCTTTGCAATGCTTGGCGACATTATAATTGCCGAACCAAAGAGTCTGATCGGGTTTGCAGGCCCAAGGGTTATAGAGCAGACTATTAAACAACAGTTGCCTGAAGACTTTCAGAGAGCCGAATTTCTTCTTGACCATGGCCTGATAGACATGGTTGTCGAGAGGAAAAACATGAAAGAAACCGTATACAGGCTTCTTACACTGCTAAAATGAACTACCATGAGAGTATCCAGTACCTCTACGGGCTTACCAATCATGGAATCAAGTTAGGACTCGAAAATATCCGCAGGATACTGCAGGCTCTTGGCAATCCAGAGCGGTCTTTCCGGGCCGTACATATTGCAGGAACAAACGGCAAAGGCTCCACATCCGCTATGCTTGCCTCCATATTGCAGGAGGCAGGTTATGTTACTGGACTTTTTACCTCTCCCCACCTTGTCCGTTTTACCGAAAGAATCAGAATAAATTTTCAGGAAATTCCCGAAGATGATGTGGTCAGCCTCACCAGCCACATCAAAGAAGTCATATCTTCCATTGCAGGACTTAAGCCTACCTTTTTCGAGTTTGTCACGGCCCTCTGTTTCGAATACTTCAGACAAAGAGGTGTACAGTGGGCGGTAATAGAGACAGGCATGGGTGGCAGATTTGATGCCACAAACACCCTGCAGCCAGACCTGACAATCATAACCCCCGTGGCCATGGACCACAAGGAGTTCCTTGGCAACACCCTATCCGAGATAGCCTTCGAGAAGGCAGGAATAATCAAACAGGCTGTGCCTGTTGTACTGGCGCCTCAACAGAATGAAGCACTCAACACACTGACCAGTGTAGCAGAAGAAAAAGGTTCAACAGTAATTCTTTATGGAAAAGAGTTTCGTGCCGACTCAGTAGATACCAGACCGGAAAGAACAGCATTCGATTATTTATCACCTGAAGCGAAAATACACAATCTCTATGTCCCTCTTCCCGGGACATACCAGGCTGTGAATGCAGCGGTTGCCATAAGAGCGGCAGAAGAGATTATCGGAAACAGTAATAATTTCACCGGAATAATTAAAAGGGGTCTTTCCAGAACAGAATGGCCCGGCAGACTGGAGAGAAAAAACTGGGAAGGGAAAACCTTTCTTCTGGATGGTGCCCATAATCCTGAGGCCATAAGATCCATGACTGACACCCTCAAATCCCTCTTCAAGAAAGCCAGTGGTGAAAATCAAAGGAGGATAATAATTATTTTGGGAGTAATGTCTGACAAGGATACAGAAGGAATTCTCCACCCTGTTGTTGAGACTGCAGATATTTTGATTCTGACAGCACCTCGCTACAGCAGATCAGCCCGGCCCGAGACTCTGAAAGAGACCGCTGAACGGATTATACAAAACCATCGGCAAACAATACAAACCAGATCACTGCTTGTATCACCGGACATCTCAGAGGCTATTGAACAGGCATTGAAAATACACAATGATGACGATATCATTGTAATTACAGGCTCCTTTTATACCGTGGGAGAAGCCAAAACAATCATGGGTGAAAAAGAACACCTCTCAGACCTCCGGGAGAAGAGATAAGGTGTCAGGGGAACTTCTGAGGGAGATAGAGAGACTAAAGGAGAAGATAAAGAAACTGGAACTCGCCTCCCCCTCCCTTGAAATGTTACTAAAGAGAAGAGGATTTATTATACACACAAAGGAGCCTGAGGAAGGACTTCTTCTTCCCTCCAAGGAACACATTGATTCCTATTACGAGAATATGAAAAAATATTCCTTTAGAATCTTTCTACGAGACGTAATAAAACATGCAAAGGGCTTTCGGCTCAGAGATGTTTCTCGTTATGCTACCGAGGAGGTTACCAAACAGTATATTGATTATCTTGTGAGTATAGGACTTGTTCAAAAAAGAGATGATTCCTTCTATCTCGCCTCCTCCTCTGTTGTTACCTTCGGAGAGACTCTTGAGTGGTTTGTTGCCGAAACTCTTAAAAGGGAGTTCTCAATGGATGCCTGCTGGGGTATTAAGTTCAGAGGCAGGGAGGTGGGTGGTGACTACGACCTCCTTGCTGCCTTTGAGAAAGGAATAATGTATATGGAGATAAAATCCTCACCACCTCGACAGGTGTATGACAGAGAGGTAAGAGCATTTTTATTAAGGGTTCGGGATCTCTGCCCTGAGATGGCCATATTCCTGATGGATACCCATCTGAGGATGAAGGACAAAATGGTTCCCATGTTTGAGGAGGAGCTGAAAAATATAGATTCTCAGACCGACAAGGTAGAAAGGCTTCATGCAGAGATTTTCAGCATAAACAAAAGGGTCTTTATAACAAATACAAAGCCGTCCGTAGAGGCAAATATCAGCACCATACTCAGCCACTTTTTAAGAAGGAGGTGTTTATGAGTAAGGAAACCGTTGAGATCTGTGCTATCTGTGCATGGAGGGCCACATGCCAGAAAAAATTCTCCATCTCCGGCAAGGACATCAGGTGTCCTGACTTTGTAAAGGATCTTACACTGGAGCAGGAGGCCAAAGAAGAGAAAACAGAGGAGAAAGAAAAGAAAAACAAGGATTAAAGTATTATGTCCAACAGAGTAAAGATAAACACTGTAATGCTTATGTAACCGTTCATGTTAAAGAAGGCCATGTCGAGTCTGCTAAGGTCATCCTCCTTAACGAGACTGTGTTCGTAAAGTAACAGTCCAGCCACCACAAGCATTCCTATATAGAAGAGGATGCCCAGATTAAAGATATACCCGGTATAAAACAGAAACATCCAGGTCAGCAGATGAAATCCCCTGGACATCATCAGTGCATTCCTTATACCGAATCTGGCGGGAATGGAATACAGCCCTGAGGATCGGTCAAACTCCAGATCCTGCAAGGCATAAAGTATATCGAATCCCGCAAGCCAGAATATCACAGCCAGTACAAGGGGAAGTATCTCCGTATCAATGGTTCCCCTGATCGCAATCCATGCTCCGAGAGGAGCTCCGGATATGGCTATCCCGAGAACAATATGGCTAAGCCATGTAAACCTCTTTGTGTATGGATAAAGCACAAAAAAGAGGATCGCCAGAGGCGAGAGTTTAAGACAGAGGGGATTGAGCCTCCAGGCCGAATACAGGAAAACAAGTAACGAGATAACTATAAACAGTATAGCCTCTGAGGTCTTTATCTTGCCTGAGGGGATCTCTCTGGCAGCGGTTCTCGGATTTCGTGCATCGATCTCCCTGTCTATCACCCTGTTCAGTCCCATTGCCGCTGTTCTTCCGCTGACCATTGCAACGGCAATCCAGAAGATTTTCTCAAAGGTCGGCACCCCTCTTGCAGCCAGCACCGATCCGGTAAAGGCAAAAGGCAGGGCAAAGACAGAGTGAGAGATTTTGATCATCCTCAGGTAAAGAGCTATCCTGGCAAACATATCAGGGCTTTATGTAGGCAAATCCTTCGGCCTGCCTCCTGACAAGTTCGGAGACACCTGCCGGCACAATGGTGATAAACTCCGGAAGGCTATCCTCGGAGATACAGATCTGTCCACCGGAACAGAGATTTTTAACCGAGTTTCTGCAGGCCAGAAACTTCACACCCTTTTCAGCAAGCTCCTTCATCTTCTGTAGCTTTGCATCATCCGCATACGCCCCAACAGAGGGACCATTGGCCAGAACACGCACCTCGATATTATCACTACCCATATCCTTCAGTAGATTGGTAACATTTCCAAGCAATACATCCCACTTCTCGGTCTCGTTTATATGAAAAATAACCTTGAATGTTTCGCTCATTTCTTTATCCCCTCCCTTGCTATAGCAATTTTACCCGTACGTACGAATTCCTTGATACCAAAGGGTTTCATAAGTTCTACAAATGCGTCTATCTTCTTCTCATCTCCTGTTATCTCAACAGTATATGTCCTGGGAGAAGAGTCAACCACTCTGCCACGGAATATTTCTGTAAGTCTGAGTACCTCAGCCTTGTCCTCCTGCTTCGGCGCCACTTTAATCAGCACCATCTCTCTTTCCACATGATCAACCTCGGTCAGGTCCACCACCTTTATGACGTCTATCAGTTTATTCAGCTGCTTTGTAATCTGCTCGATTATCTGGTCGTCACCGGTGGTAACAATGGTCATTATTGATATGTTAGGGTCAATGGTCTCACCCACAGAAAGGCTCTCTATATTATAACCTCTTCCGCTGAACAGTCCGGCCACTCTTGACAGGACTCCGAACTTATTTTCTACAAGAACACTTATGGTGTGTCTCATTCTTATTATCCCCCTTATTTAACAGCCCTGAGTTTCTTTTCCTTCTTTTTCTCCTTCTCTTCCTCACCAAAGATCATCTCATCTATTGCAGCACCAGCAGGAACCATAGGGAACACCTTCTCCTTCCAGTCGACAATAAAGTCCATAAACACAGGAAGATCCTTAACCTTAAGGGCCTCTTTTATAACAGGCTCAACCTCTGATGGCCTGGTAGCCCTCAGCCCCACGGCACCGTAAGCCTCTGCCACCTTTACAAAATCAGGCACCGTATCAAGATGGCTGTAAGAGTATCTCTCTTTGTAGAAAAGTTCCTGCCATTGCCTGACCATTCCGAGATACTGGTTATTAAGAATCGCCACCTTCACAGGCAGTTTATATGTTACACATGTGGCAAGTTCCTGTATGTTCATCTGAATACTTCCGTCGCCTGCAATGTCTATAACCACCTTATTCGGGTGGGCAACCTGGGCACCCATGGCAGCAGGAAAACCGTAGCCCATCGTACCGAGCCCTCCTGATGTAAGAAGGGTCCTTGGCTTGTTAAACTTGAAGAACTGAGCGGCCCACATCTGATTCTGCCCCACTTCTGTGGAGATAATGGCATTGCCCTTTGTAAGCTCATATAGTTTCTCCACAACATACTGGGGTTTGATAACATTTTCATCAAACTCATATGTAAGGGGACGCTCCTTCTTCCACTGCTCTATCTGCTTCAGCCATGCCTTTCTTACCGCATCCCACTGGTTCTTCTCGGGTTCCTCTTTCAATACCTGAAGGAGGCCCTTTAGCACCCTCTTTGCATCACCCACAATCGGGATATCCACACGAACATTCTTTCTGATGGATGAGGGATCGATGTCTATATGTATTATCTTGGCATGAGGGGCAAAGTCCTTTATCCTTCCAGTAACCCTGTCATCAAACCTTATACCCACAGCAATAAGAAGGTCTGACTGCTGAATGGCCATGTTGGCATAATAGCTTCCATGCATGCCGGGCATTCCGAGGGCCAGTTTGTGAGTTCCAGGGAATGCACCGAGCCCCATAAGGGTCATTATTACAGGTATCTGTGTAAACTCGGCAAGCTCCTTCAGTTCCTTGCTTGCTTCGGAATGAATCACTCCTCCACCTGCAATTATTACCGCCCTCTTTGCCTTCTGAATGACATGGGCAGCCTGCTTTATCATCCACTTGTTGCCTTCGTATTTCGGATTATATCCCCTGATGCTGATATGTTCCGGCCAGCGAAATGTGGTCTTATCAGATGTAACATCCTTTGGAAGATCAATAAGCACCGGACCGGGCCTTCCAGAGGTGGCAATATAAAATGCCTCCCTGATTATTCTGGCAAGGTCCTTCACATCCTTCACCAGAAAGTTATGTTTTGTGCATGGTCTTGTTATTCCAACAATATCAGCCTCCTGGAAGGCATCATTACCGATAAGCATCGTTGGAACCTGACCCGAAAAGACAACTATGGGAATGGAGTCCATGTATGCAGTGGCTATGCCTGTAACCGTATTTGTTGCTCCGGGACCTGAGGTAACAAGTGCCACTCCAGGCTTCCCGCTTGAACGGGCATAACCGTCTGCTGCATGTACAGCACCCTGCTCATGTCTGGTGAGAATGAGTTTAAGATCCTTGTCATCATAAAGGAGATCAAAGATATTAAGAACCACACCTCCGGGATAACCGAAGATATGCTTTACCCCTTCCCTTTTCAGGCATTCTATTACAATTTCAGCACCTGTCATTCTCATGGTCTAACTCCTTGTTTAACCAGTATAATTTATAATATTAACAAAAAAAAAAAAAAAAAAACCACAATATTGCAGGT
>JALUAR010000217.1:6085-37794 GCA_027050975.1 Thermodesulfovibrio sp. | reverse complement strand
GTATATTCTTCAGAAATGCCTTCAATATCGGTCTTCCGATCTTTGAGTCCCCGGAGGCTGCCGAGAGGATTCAGGAGGGTGACGAGGTGGAGATAGATGCCGATACCGGCACTATCAAAAATCTCACAAAAAGTGAAGAGTACACTGCCAGACCGATTCCCGAGTTCATGCAGGAGTTGATAAAGGCAGGCGGTCTTGTGGAATGGACAAAGAGAAAGATAAAGGCAGCATAATCTTTAACGAACCCTTTATAACAGACTACGACCTCTATCTCTTCGCAGAAGGGAATCACCTGAGAGTTTACGAAAAGCTTGGTTCCCATCCCATGGAGGTGGAGGGTCAGAGGGGAGTACACTTTGCTGTCTGGGCACCTAATGCCGAAGAGATAAGCGTAATAGGCTCCTTTAACAACTGGAACCCAGAAGCGCACAAAATGACTCCTGTGGGCTCCTCCGGTATCTGGACCATCTTTGTGCCAGGTGCCAGTGAGGGCGACCTTTACAAGTATCACATAAAATCAAGAGTCAATGGTATTATAAGAGTCAAAACAGACCCATACGGTTTTTTCTTTGAAGACCGTCCGAAGACCGCCACTATTGTATACGACATAGACAAGTACAACTGGAATGACTCCGAATGGATGGAGGCCCGCCGGAAGGCCAACTATCTGCAAAAACCAGTGAGCATTTATGAGGTGCATCTTGGCTCCTGGATGAGAAAGAGAAACGGAGAATTCCTCTCCTACCGAGAATTGGCCGATAGGCTTATACCCTATGTGGTTGACATGGGTTTCACCCATATAGAACTCCTGCCTGTTACAGAGCATCCCCTTGATGAGTCTTGGGGATATCAATGTACAGGATACTTTGCTCCTACCAGTCGTTACGGAACTCCCGAAGACTTTATGTATTTTGTCGACCAGTGCCATCAGGCAGGCATAGGAGTGATTCTTGACTGGGTGCCCGGGCATTTTCCCAGGGATGATTACGCACTAAGGTTTTTTGACGGCACCCATCTTTATGAACATGAAGACCCTCGCAGGGCTGAACATAAGGATTGGGGAACCCTGATATTCAACTATAGCAGAAACGAGGTAAGAAACTTTCTTCTCTCTTCGGCTTTCTTCTGGCTTGACAGATATCACATTGATGGCCTGAGGGTGGATGCCGTGGCTTCCATGCTTTATCTTGATTACTCAAAGAAAGAAGGGGAGTGGGTGCCGAATATTTACGGAGGAAAAGAAAACCTTGAAGCAATTGACTTTCTCAAGAGGTTCAATGAGGTGATGCATCTTTACTGGCCCGGAGCTGTCACCATTGCTGAGGAATCCACTGCCTGGCCCGGGGTTTCACGGCCCACATACCTTGGCGGACTGGGATTTACTATGAAATGGAATATGGGCTGGATGCATGACATACTGGAGTACTTTTCAAAAGACCCCATCTTCAGAAAGTATCACCATAGCAATCTCACTTTCAGCCTCCTTTATGCCTTCACGGAAAACTTCGTGCTTCCCCTGTCTCATGACGAGGTGGTTCATGGAAAGCGATCGCTTCTTGACAAGATGCCAGGGGATATATGGCAGAAGTTTGCTAACCTGAGGGCATTGTACGGATATATGTTCGGACATCCCGGTAAAAAGCTTCTTTTTATGGGCGGAGAGTTCGGACAGTGGTCAGAATGGAATTGCAACTCCTCTTTGCAATGGGATCTCCTTCAGAGCGAGTTCCATAGAAAGCTTCAGAGATATGTAAAGGATCTGAACTGTCTGTACAGAACGGAGCCTTCACTTTTTGAGGTTGATTTCGAGCACCAGGGGTTCGAATGGATTGATTTCTCTGACGCTGAACAGAGCATTATCGCCTTCATGAGAAAGGCCAGGAATCCTGACAATTTTCTCATATTCGTCTGTAATTTCACCCCTATTCCGAGATACAGATATATTATAGGAGTACCCGAGCCCGGGTTCTACAAAGAGATCCTGAATAGTGATTCCGAAATTTACGGGGGCTCGAATATGGGCAACTTAGGCGGTGTTAACGCAAAACTCAACCCCATCCATGGAAAACCCTACAGTTTGGAATTAACACTTCCTCCCCTTAGTGTTCTTATTTTCAAGCCCGAACGTCCATGATAGAGATCCTGAAAAAGTTCACGGAAAAACTCCTTCTGCAGGGATTTACCACACCTAAGAAGGTCTCTTTCCTTGCCTGCGATGACAGAGTCTATTCAAACCCCGAATCAAAAGAGGCACCGTCTGTCCTGTTTGATTCGCTCCTGAAGGTCTTTGACAGAATGAATATAAACTCTCTGCTTTATGCAACACTAAATGAGCCTTATCACTCTATAATAGAAGAGCTTCTTCGGTTAGAAGTGGACAGCAAGGGATACCAATGTATTATTCCGGAGGACTGCGAGACAAGGACATTTTTTCATGATATACCTGTCATAGAGTCTTCCGATACAGACTCAGTGGTAAAGGCCCTGTCCGAGAGAAAGGCTGCGATAATTCGCCAGGGGCCTGCAGTGGTCAGCTACGGAACGGTCTCTCCGGAGCAGGCATTTGTCTCCTTCAGCTCTACCTGCTTTTCCACTTTTGTAAAGTATTTTCATGACCATCTCTACTATATTGCGAAATGCCGCAAAGAGAAAGCAGCACCTGATTCATGGAGGCTGAAAAGGTTCGAACATATAAGAAAATACATAAGCCCCCATGTTCGGGAAATGGCAGAATTAATGAAAGGCCCACCTGACAGTGAAGAGACGGTGCTGGCAATGATTACCGAGGCAGGAGCCTTACTTGTGGCGGAAAGGCTTGTGGATTCCTACTTCGGCAATATATCAGCCTACTATAAGGACAAAATCTATATTAGCGAGACTGCAGCCTCTCTGGATGAACTCAGCGGAGCAATTGATGCGGTGCCGAGGGATGGCTCTTCTTCGGTGGGTATTACTGCCTCGTCAGAACTTTCTACTCACCGTGCTGTTTATCAAAACACAGGCTACAAATTTATCCTTCATGGTCATCCCAAGTTCTCTGTTATAATGTCCATGTTTTGTGAGAAGGACTGCCATTTAAGGGGACGGTGTCACAAAGAGTGTCCGGAGAAACGTTATGTCTGCGGTGTACCGGTTGTGCCAGGAGAGATTGGCACAGGCCCTACAGGCATTGTCAACACTGTTCCTCAGGCGTTTTTTGAAAGCAATACAGTGATTGTATACGGACATGGAGTTTTTACGGCTGGTGAGACTGATTTCCAGAAGCCCTTTGAGAGGATCAGACAGATAGAGCACTCATGTATGAAACAGTATTTTGAGTACATTGATGGCAGAATCCAGCCCGAAATTGCCGATAGAAATTGATAGTACCCGGTAAAGGGCAGGTGTGTATTGCCTTTGAGCGGTTTTGGAAAATCACATAAGCCTCACCTGGATGGTGAGGCGTGATTTTCCCCTCGGAAGCGGACAGGATGTCCGCTGAGAATGAGACGAAAAGGCAATACCCACTGCCTGACTGAAAAGTCAATCGGCATGTCTGGGTTTATTCAAACTTTTTGCCTATACCCTCCTCATATTGTTAAAATAGTCAGCAAACAAATTGACAATCAAACTTAAACGGAGGACACAGGTGGGTAAAAATATAGTTCAAAAGATCTTTGAATCACATCTTGTAAGCGGCGAATGTAAGCCTGGAAGCCCTATAGCCCTCAGGGTTGATGAGGTATATACGCAGGATGCCACTGGCACAATGGCATGGTTACAGTTTGAGGCCACTGGTACTGATAGGGTTAAGGTCCCTCTTGCGGTAAGTTATGTTGACCACAATATGATTCAGTCCAATTTCCGCAATCCCGATGACCACCTCTTCCTGCAGACCGCTGCAGCAAGGTTTGGCGCTTATTTCTCAAGACCTGGCAATGGAATATGCCACCAGGTGAATCTTGAGCGCTTTGCCCGTCCGGGATGGATCGGCCTTGGCACAGACAGCCATACTCCCACCAACGGTGGCATAGGAATGATTGCAATAGGTGTGGGAGGACTTGATGCTGCCACTGTTATGGCCGGTATGCCCTATGAGATTGTCATGCCAAAGGTGGTTCTTGTAAGGCTGGCAGGTAAGCTTCAACGCCCATGGGTTACTGCCATGGATGTAATCCTCGAGTTACTGAGAAGGCTCACTGTCAAGGGAGGAGTAGGAAAGATATTTGAGTATGGCGGCCCGGGAGTCGAAGACCTGAATGTTACAGAAAGGGCTACTATAACAAACATGGGAGCAGAACTCGGAGCCACAACCTCTGTATTCCCCAGCGATGAAAGGACAAGACACTTCCTTAAGGCCCAAGGAAGAGAAGACCACTGGGTAGAGTTAAAGGCAGATGAAGATGCAGAGTATGATGAAATAATAGAGATTGATTTAAGTAGCCTTGAGCCCCTGATTGCCCAGCCACACAGCCCTGACAATGTGGTTCCAATCAGAGAGATTGCTGGCAAAAAGGTTCATCAGGTCTGTATCGGCAGTTGCACTAACTCCTCATACCAGGCAATGAAGGCTGTGGCCTCAATCCTGAGAGGCAGAAAGGTGGCTGACCATGTAAGCCTTCATATCAACCCTGGCTCAAAACAGGTCTATGAGATGATAGCCAGGGATGGGTCCCTTTCAGATATGATTGCAGCAGGTGCAAGAATGCTGGAATCATCCTGTGGACCATGCATTGGTATGGGCGGCTCTCCAGGGACAGGACAGGTTTCTATAAGGTCCTATAATAGAAACTTCCAGGGTCGCTGTGGCAATAAAAATGCCTATGTATATCTTACCAATCCCCTTGCCTGTGCTGTGATGGCTGTAACCGGGGAAATTACAGACCCAAGAACAACAAACATCGAGATAGAGCCTCTGACAGAGCCGGATATGTTTATCATAAATGACAATATGCTCATACCGCCTCCCGAAGATCCATCCTCAGTTGAGATCATCAAGGGACCAAACATCAAAGAGGTACCAATAAAGGACCCTGTTACTGACGAAATAACTGCAGAGGTGCTCATCAAGTTAGGGGACAATATTACAACAGATGATATTATGCCTGCAGGAGCCCAGGTACTGCCACTGAGATCAAATATACCTGCCATATCCGAATATGTTTTCCATAACATTGATTCGGACTTTGCAAGGAGGGCAAAGGAGGCAAGGCAGAGAGGAGGAGGCATTATTATAGGAGGTGAAAATTACGGACAGGGCTCCTCAAGAGAGCATGCAGCCATTGCCCCCATGTACCTGGGTATAAAGGCTGTAATAGCCCTCTCTTTTGCAAGAATTCACAGGGCAAATCTGATAAATTTCGGCATACTTCCACTGAGATTCCGCAATAGCGAGGATATGAAAAAAATAGACCCAGGCGATATTCTGACAATTAAAAACGTAAAGGATGCATTGCAGTCCGATGGCGAGTTCACTGTTGTTAACACCACAAAAGGCTTTGAATTCAAAGTGTTTGCAGATCTCAGCCAAAGAGAAAAAGAGCTAATTATAGCAGGAGGACTTCTCCCTTATGTGAGAAACCGCTAATATATATTTATCTGACAGGGATTCCATTTTACTCTCAAATATGTTATCTTATATCTGATGGCTGCTAAATTAGGACAATTGCTGATTGCAGCAAATCTTGTTACTGAAGCTCAGTTAAAAGAGGCTCTTAACCTCCAGAAAAAGGAAGGTGGACGCCTCGGATCAAAGCTAATCAAACTGGGTTATCTAACTGAAGATAAGCTGGTTTCGTTCCTGAGCAAGCAGTATGGAGTCCCTTCAATCAATCTCGCCGATTATGAAATAGATCCCTCTGTAATAAAGCTGATTCCCGCTGAGATGGCAAAGAAATACCTGATTATACCCGTGGCACGTGTTGGTGCCACCCTTACAGTTGCCATGGCAGATCCTTCGAATATCTTTGCCATAGATGATATCAAATTCATGACCGGGTATAATGTTGATGTTGTTGTTGCCAGTGAATCATCCATTCTTGAAGCAATTTCAAAATACTACAGCGGCAAGGGAGCTCTTGTGGAGTCCAGGCAGAGCACATCCAGCCAGATTGTACAAACAAAGGACTTCACCATTGAGGATTTAGAGGAAGAGGAAGAAGATTTCGACGCACCTGAACCGACCGTTGATATAGATGAGTTCGACAAGCTGGTAGGTACAGCCCTGGACAACATCGAAACTGTTGAGGAAAAGGATGATGAAGAGATCATCCGTGAGGTTGAAGCCCCCATAGTTAAGCTCGTAAACGGTATTTTGATCAATGCAATAAAGGAAGGTGCCAGTGACATTCATATAGAGCCTTATGAAAAGGTCCTGAGGGTACGATACAGGATAGATGGTGTTTTATACGATAGAATGAACCTCCCGGTAAAGATTAAAAATGCCCTCACTTCGAGGGTGAAGATTATGTCCAAGCTTGATATAGCTGAAAGGAGACTTCCTCAGGATGGAAGGATAAAGTTAAAACTCGGGAAAAGGAGAGAGATAGACTTCCGTGTTTCCACCCTTCCCTGTCTGTTCGGAGAAAAGACGGTTCTCAGGATACTGGATAAATCCAACCTCCAGGTAGACATGACAAAGCTTGGCTTTGAAGAGGACCAGTTAAAGGACTTCATGGAGGCAATTGAAAAACCCTACGGTATGGTTCTTGTAACAGGTCCCACAGGTAGTGGTAAAACAACCACACTATACTCTGCCCTTAACCACTTAAATAAACCGGGAATCAACATCATGACAGCCGAAGACCCTGTTGAATACAACTTCCACGGTATCAACCAGGTACAGGTTAAAGAGGAGATAGGTCTGACATTTGCCTCGGCACTCAGGTCATTTCTCAGGCAGGACCCAGACATCATAATGGTAGGTGAGATCCGTGACTTTGAAACAGCAGAGATAGCAGTCAAGGCTGCACTCACAGGCCATCTGGTTTTGAGCACACTCCATACAAATGATGCCCCAAGCACTATAACGAGACTTCTCAATATGGGTATCGAACCCTTCCTCGTCTCTTCGTCGGTAATTCTTATTCTGGCTCAGAGACTTGCCAGAAGAATCTGCACAAACTGCAAAACTGAGGAAAAGTTATCTGAACAGGCATTGTTGAAGCTTGGATATACCGAAGATGAACTTAAGACTGTTAAGTGCTTTAAGGGAAAGGGATGCCCTGTATGTAATAATTCGGGATATAAGGGAAGGGTCGCCCTTTACGAGGTAATGCCTGTGAAGGATGAATTAAAAGAACTGATTCTTGAAGGCGCCTCGGCACAGGAGCTAAAAAAGGCAGCCATAAGGCTTGGCATGAAAACTCTCAGAAGAAGCGGTCTTAATAAAGTAAAAGAGGGTGTTACCAGCATAGAGGAAGTCTTAAGAGTCACCTTCGGTGACTGATGTCAAGGATTGAGTAGTTTGCAGTTGAATGGTTGACTTGTTTATTTGTTATGCAATATATTACCTATTATAATACTGTACCAATACCTACTCAATTTATTAACGAACCATAAGGGGAGCAATATGGCGACATTATATGATTTCCTGAAAATGATGATCGAAAAAGGGGCATCAGACCTTCATATAACCACAGGAAGTCCTCCAAGGTTACGCATAGATGGCAAACTGGTACCAATTGATCACCCACCTCTTACCCCTACTGATACCAAAACCCTTTGTTATAGTATTCTTACTGATGCCCAGAAACACAGATTTGAGGAGAACAACGAACTTGACCTTTCCTTTGGTGTAAAGGGGCTCAGCAGATTCAGGGCTAACATATTCATGCAGCGCGGAGCAGTCGCTGGTGCCTTCAGAACAATTCCTTTCAGCATAAGAACATTTCAGGATCTCGGTCTACCTGAGATTGTAAATGAACTTGTAAAGAAACCACGCGGTCTTATTCTGGTAACAGGCCCCACCGGTTCCGGAAAGACAACAACCCTTGCTGCAATGATAGACAGAATCAATTCTGAAAGATACGAACATATAATCACCATAGAAGATCCTATCGAATACTTACATCCTCATAAAAAATGCCTTGTTAATCAGAGAGAGGTGACTGCCGACACTGCCTCATTCCATGATGCATTACGATACATTCTGAGACAGGACCCTGACGTGGTTCTGATAGGTGAGATGAGAGACTTAGAAACAATAGAGGCAGCTCTCAGAGTGTCCGAAACAGGCCACCTTACCCTTGCCACCTTACATACAAATTCAGCTGTACAGACTATAAACCGAATCATTGATGTTTTTCCTCCACATCAACAGGATCAGGTAAGGGTTCAGCTTTCTTTTGTCCTGGAGGGAATTATTGCTCAGCAACTAATACCAAGAAAAGACGGAAGAGGCAGGGTGTTAGCCGTAGAGATACTGGTGCCCAATCCAGCAATAAGAAACCTTATCAGGGAAGACAAGGTCCATCAGATATACTCCATGATGCAGACAGGTCAGTCAAAATACGGAATGCAGACAATGAATCAGTCACTTTACGAGCTTTATTCGAGAGGGAGGATATCTTATGAGGATGCTATTGGCCGTTCACCTGTCCCGGATGAGCTGATAGCCATGATCCAGAAGGGTGGTCTGACTCCGCCTGCTTCTACAATGTCAAACAAGCAGACCTTTGGAATGAGATAACCAGGAGGGGATTATGGCAACCGTCTATCAATGGTCGGGCAAAAATGTAAGGGGCACAATAGAGTCGGGTGAGATGGTGGCATCATCCAAGGAAGAGGTGATGGCCAACCTCAGAAAGCGAAATATTGTACCCACCTCTATAACGGAGAAGAAAAAGACCGGCGGAATCACCCTCTTCGGTAGTGGAGTAAAGGAAAAAGATCTCGTTGTTTTCACAAGACAGTTTGCTACAATGATTGATGCAGGACTCCCTCTTGTGCAGGCCCTTGAAATACTCTCCACCCAGGTGGAAAATAAAAACTTTGCAAAGATACTTACCCAGGTAAAAGAGGATGTCGAAGGTGGCTCAACCTATGCAGACGCCCTGAGAAAACACCCAAAGGTATTCAGTGAACTCTATGTCAATATGGTGGCTGCAGGTGAGGCCGGCGGTATACTTGATACTATTCTGGCACGTCTGGCCGCATATATTGAGAAGGCAATGAAGCTAAAAAAGAAGGTTAAGGGAGCAATGATCTATCCTTCCGTAGTCTCAGCCGTTGCTGTAATTGTTATAGGAATAATCATGGTTTTTGTCGTTCCCACCTTCTCAAAGATGTATGCAGGAGCAGGGATGATTCTGCCTCTGCCTACTAGAATCGTTATAAACATAAGTGATTTTCTCAGTGGTATTGGCGGTCTCATTGTACTGGGTGCAATTATATTCTTCATTCTTTTTATTGTTCAGTTACGAAGAACCGACAAGGGCAAATACTTTACAGATAAGATCCTTCTCAAAGCGCCTGTTTTTGGTACCATAATACAGAAGGCTGCCATTGCCAAATTCACCCGCACATTGGGAACCCTTACAAGCAGCGGAGTTCCCATTCTTGATGGCCTTGATATAACGGCTAAAACAGCAGGCAACAAGGTTATTGAAAAGGCTATTTATGAGGTAAGAACTGGCGTATCAGAAGGTAAGACCATTTCCGAGCCACTTATGAAGGCAAAGGTATTCCCTCCGATGGTAAACCATATGATAGCTGTCGGAGAGGCAACGGGAGCCCTTGATGCGATGCTTGGAAAGATTGCCGACTTTTATGATGATGAAGTGGATGCCGCTGTCTCAGCACTAACATCTCTAATCGAACCGTTCCTGATGGTGTTCTTAGGTGGCACAGTTGGTTTCATTATTGTTGCAATGTACCTTCCCATATTCAAAATGGGAGAACTTATCAAGTAACAACCGGGCGATACCCCCTATACGAGGGGATCAAGATAACAGGGAAACAATAAGTCTAGCATATTGCAAAAGACACCTAACAGCCTTTATATACTCATATTTACCAGATTCTTCCTGTCTTCTCTTCTGGCAGGATTACTCATATTTTTAGACCTCGGAGAAAAGCTCACAAAACATCAAACATTTCTGTATATATGGGTTTTTGTTGTACTGGCTCTCACAGTCCTGTATCTTCTTGTTGTCAGATACAAGCATTTCACCACGAAGACCTTCAAATACTTTGTCTATGGACAGCTGATTATCGATGTCCTGCTTGTAGAGTCACTGATAATACTGACAGGCGGAATCGAAAGCTGGTTCTCCTTTCTGCATATACTCCTCACAATTGGTGCCTCTATGGTCCTCGGCAGACGAGCAGGTTATATTATCGCAACCTTTTCGGCTATTCTCTACGGACTTATAATCGATCTTCAGTTCTATGGCGTCATACCTGTAAAATACAGTCCTTCCTACGGAGCAACAGATTTTCTTTATAACATCTTTGTAAACATTACCGGCCTCTATTTGACAGCCTTTCTAATGGGATACTTGGTGGCAAGGCTTGAGAAGACATCGGAAAGTCTCCTTAAAAAGGATATAGATCTACGCGAATTATCAAGATTCCATTCCGAGGTAATAGAGAATATTCCCAGTGGTCTTTTTACCACTGACCCCTCTGGCAGGGTAATTCTCTTCAACTCTGCAGCCGAAATGATAACCGGAGTAAATCGCGAAGAGGCATCCTTTAAGCTGATAAACGAGATATTTCCCTTCCTGTCCATCCCTTTAAAACAGGGACGGCATCAAGGAGAGATAATAAAAGGGGAAGAAAAGAGATACATCGGAATGAATATATCCTTATATAAAAACTTTGAAGGGAAAACCGAAGGATACATCGGTACATTTCAAGATGTCACCACGATCATAAAAATGGAAGAGGAGATAAAAAGAAAAGAAAAGCTTGCTGCAATAGGTGAGCTGTCAGCAAGCATAGCACATGAGTTAAGAAATCCTCTTGCCTCCATAAAGAGTTCCTTTGAGATGCTAAAAGAGGACTCTCTCCCAGACGAAACCAGACAGAGACTCATGGAGATAGCAATAAAGGAGATGGACAGGCTGAATTCGATTGTTACAGATTTTCTTCTTTATTCCAATCCCAAGCCTCCCACTGTCCGAACATTCAATCTTAGCAGACTGGTCCATGAAGTAACCGAGATGGTTTATAATATAAAGCACTCTGGTGCGGAACTGATAAAAGAGATTAATGAAGACATTATAATAGCGGCTGACGAGCAGAAGATCAGACAGTTGATATGGAACCTGCTATTAAACGCCCTTGATGCAATAGATAAGGTCGACAATGGCAATATTCTTGTCCGACTCTATCAAAGGGATGACTTCTGTAAGATTCTGATTAAAGACAATGGCTGTGGCATCAATGCTGAAGAGCTTGACAAAATATTCTATCCTTTTTACAGTACAAAACAGAAAGGGACAGGACTCGGACTTGCCATCGCGTATAGAATTGTGGAAGAACATAATGGAAAGATAGAGGTGTTTTCAGAAAAGGGCAAAGGTACAGAGTTTGTAATCTCACTGCCTAAAGGAAACATAAATGGATTCAATGAAAGCACATAGAAGAGAAAAAATACTGATTGTAGATGACGAAAAGAGCATGAACGAGGTCTTAAAGATCCTCCTTGAGACAGAGGGGTACGAGGTTACCTCTGCATATAACGGAGAGGAAGGTATCGACGCACTCCGGTCTGATATATTCGATCTTGTAATAACAGACATAAAAATGCCCGGAGTCAGCGGCTTCGAGGTACTGAAGAAGGCAAAGGAACTATCTCCTGATACTATTGTGATAATGATAACCGCCTTTGGCACCACTGAGGATGCCATTGAAGCAATGAAGTTAGGCGCTTATGATTATATTCACAAACCCTTCAAAAATGATGAAATCAAAATAGTAATAAGCAAGGCCCTTGAAAAGAGACGTCTCAAGCGAGAGATCGATCTGCTGAGAGAAAGAATCAAGACCTCTTACAGGCTCGAGAATATAATTGGCAAAAGCCCCAAGATGCAGGAACTCCTCAATGCCATACCAAAGATTGCTCAAAACAATTCCAATGTCTTGATAACCGGAGAGAGCGGCTCTGGAAAGGAACTGGTTGCAAGGGCAATACATAATCTGAGTCCTCGTGCTGATAAGGATTTTGTCGCTATCAACTGTGCCACCCTCCCTGAGGGGTTACTGGAAAGTGAACTCTTCGGATATATGAAAGGCGCCTTCACCGGAGCCACACATAACAAGGAAGGTCTTTTTGAAGTGGCAGACAAGGGCAGTATTTTCCTTGACGAGATCGCTGAGATGCCCCTTGTTCTGCAGGCAAAACTACTGCGGGTGATTGAAACAGGCACATTCAGAAGACTGGGTGGCACCACTGATATTACGGTAGATGTAAGGGTTATTGCGGCAACCAATAAGGATCTTCAGGAAGCAATCAAACAGGGTCTTTTCAGAGAAGACCTGTATTATCGTCTTAATGTAATCCCCATACATATCCCTCCACTCAGAGAGAGGATCGAGGACATTCCTCTTCTTATTGAACACTTTTTAAAGAAAAATAACGCCGAACGTATACGATTCTCTCCTGATGCTATGAAATTGATGATGAACTACAAATGGAAGGGCAATGTCAGAGAACTCGAAAATGTTATCGAAAGGATTGTTTTACTGACAGAGAGGGAGATCATCCTGCCAGAGGATATCCCGCCGGAGGTAAGAGGTTTCCGGAATAATACATGTGGATTGCCTGAACTTACATATAAAGGAGTTGATCTTGACGCTTTACTTGAAGAGATTGAAAAGTCATACATAAGAAGGGCACTGGAGCTAACATCCGGTGTAAAGACAGAGGCTGCAAAGCTCTTGGGACTAAGCTTCCGTTCCTTTCGGCATAGATTATCCAAGTACTCTATCGGCACTTCAGAAGACAACGACAATGAAGGTTAAATGATTATCCTCTCCGGATGAGTATATATGTTAAATCTGTTCCCTCTCATAAAACCAATCATCGTTATACCCTTGTCATGAGATATCTTAACCGCTCTCTCAGTTGGAGCTGTTCTGCTAACCACAATCGGAATACCCCACCGAGCACATTTGGATGCCATTTCCGAGGAAAGTCTGCCGCTTACAAGCAATATCTTGTTGTCAAAGGATAGGTCTTCTAACAGGCAATAACCAATTGCCTTGTCCACGGCGTTATGCCTTCCTATATCTTCGGCAAGCACAATGATGCTTCTGCCATCTGATACGGCTGCACTATGGATACATCCTGTAATGTTATAAAGATCAGATGCCTTCTGGAATTTATTAAAGAGAGCTTTAAGCTGTCCCTTCTTTATGAAAGGTCCTTTTTGAGGTGTTAGATTTTCTGTTGAATGCTCGAAGGTAACCCCTCCGACACAACCTGATGTAATCGTACCTCCTTCAAGACATACTTCTCCCTCTGCCGGCACGTCAACAATTATATCGTCCCCGTACTCTATAGACATCCTTTCAGCACACCAACCACCTTTGATTATGCCCTCTGTCATAAAAAAGCCCACGACCAGTTCTCGAATCATAACAGGAGAGCAGAACAGTTTCAAAATCTCTACGCCGTTGACTTTGATTCTGAGTCTGGTTTCAGTGGCAATAGTATCTTCGGTTTCAGCAACTTTTTCATCGGTGACTCTTATTATCTTTCTATTTGTCTCGGCTTTCATAAGTTACGAACCTGTCCCCTTAACTATAGACCCGGGCTTTATTTCTCAATGTCCCGATAAAGATAGACACGGTTTCTTCCCTTCTGTTTAGCATAGTACAGCGCAGCATCTGCCATTTTCAACAATTCTGTTTTGTCTTCTGTATCATAAGGATAACAGGCAATTCCGATACTTACGGTTATGGTAACCTTTGATCCGTCTTTTAAATAGAAGGGATAGCTTTCAACCTTCTTTCTGATTCGTTCTCCCACATTATATGCATGTTCACAGTCAGTCTCAGGCAGTATCAAGACAAACTCCTCCCCACCATATCGGGCAGGAAAATCCACACTTCTCACATTTTCCTTAATTAATCTTGCCACTGTTTTAAGAACCTCGTCACCTGTCTGATGTCCGTAATTGTCGTTAAATTTCTTAAAGTAGTCTATATCAATCATTAACACAAACAGTTTTCTTTTATATCTCTTTGCTCTCGATATCTCTTCTGTAAGTCTTTCCTGGAACATCCTGTGGTTGTAAAGTCCGGTCAGACCGTCTGTGGTGGCAAGCTTTGCAAGCTCATACTGGAGGGCTATTGTCTGAAATCCCTGAAAGGCAAAGTTGAACAGGCTGTCTTCATCCTCTTCTGTAAAGCCATCCTCTTTGTTAAGTAAAAAGAGAATGCACCTGAGGTCCGTTGTGGAGCCAAGGGGAAGGGCAAGTATATTTCTAATTCTTTTTCCGCCACCAATCTCTATTGAGAGATCATTTCTCCGAATTATTTGCAAGGCATCAAGTGCTTCGTCTTGGTAGTGCGATTCCTCTTTTAACATTGATTCAATTGTCTCCCTCTTTATATCCTTTGAGGTACTCAGGAATACCGTGCTCATACCACTTTCCTTCATTAAGATCGCTCCATACTCCGCCTTCAACAGGTCACTTGCACGTTCTGCAAAACGCTGCAGAATCGTCTCAATCTCAATCTCTGAGGATATAAATCCCATGAACTCATTAAGAATAGCCAGCTCTCTAATGATCTTTTGTTCCTTTTTCACTGAGTTCTCGAGATCGCTAATTTTCTCCTTCAGGGCTGAGGCCATGAGATTGAAGTTTCTTGCAAGCTCTTCAAGCTCGTCACCGGATTTTATTTCTATAACTCTATCCAGATTTCCGGAGGCCATCTCAAAGCTGATCTTTGTTATCTCCTGTATGGGCTTAACAATACCCTTGGTTATGGCCCTACGCACTATAAACGACATAATGATAATTACAAATAAGGTAACAGAGACCACAGGCAACAACTTTTTCTGTGCCTCTGAGGCCTTAAGCTCTGCCTTTTGAACCTTTTCTATGTCCTCTTCCCAATGCTTTTCTATGGCTGTCTGAACCTTTGCAAACAGTTCCCCCCTGAGTGTGTTATAGTATGTCCGGACATCGGTAGTCTCTGAGGGATACAGGATGTTGTGCACATAACCATTGAACCGGCCTATATTTTTTCTCATATAACCGACAATCTCTATCTCATCCTCATCCATCTTGAACTCGCTTGTTTTGGACAAAACCACCGTTAACTGATCAATGGCCTCCTCAACAGCCAGTCGATGCCTTTCGTCAGGATTGTCTAGATAGTTATCAAGATTGTGCTCAAGATGCGTCAAAGTAGTTTTAAGAGATGTAAGAAAATCCAACTCCTTCGTGACATTCACAAGTTCGGTTGTTGTCTGATAGACCAGATTGTTAACAAAATAGGAGATGCCAAAGGTAAGTATAAAGGCCAGTATGAGAATAGCCGTCAGTATATCAAATCTCTTTTTTATGCTCAAACTCAAACCTCCTGGCAATCTCAAAAAGCCCCGGGATCTTGAGGTCTATATATGTCTCCTCATCCTCCAGATCAAAAAGTCTCTCATAAAACTCTTCTTCAGGTATCTTTATAACCTCTATCTCCTCAACATCATCAAGTCTCTGCCTTCCGGTATCCCTGACATCACGGGCCAGATACACGGTCAGGATCTCCGTAGAAGAGCCCGGAGACAACGGACCCTCAGCAATCTTTATTACCTCTTCTGCAACAAAGCCTGTCTCTTCAAGGAGTTCCCTTTTGGCCACCTCTTCCAGGGGTTCATCCTTGTCATTAAGACCTGCCGGAAACTCAATCACATATCTATCGACAGGTGGCCTGAACTGCCTGATTAGAAGCACTTCGGAATGGACGGTAAAGGGGACTACTGCAACTATTCCCTTCGTGCCAACACGCTGAACAGACTCCCAGGGAATCAGATTGCCTTTTCCGTTCTTAAAGGTTATCTCAACGGTTCTTAAAAATCGCCCTTCCCAGAGAGTTCTATAACTAATTATTCTTGATACTCTCGACTCCACAATTCTCTCTTCAATAACAAGAAATTATCCCGGAGGCCACTGCATGACTCTGCCGCCTAGCAGATGCAGATGAATATGAAAAACTGTCTGCCCGGCCTCTTCATTACTGTTCATTACAAGTCTAAAACCACGATCTGCTATTCTTTTTTCTTCGGCAACTTTGTTAGCCACTAAAAAGAGATGTCCCACTAAAGCCTTGTCATCCTCAGTGAGTGCCAAACTGGTAGGAATATGCTTTCTGGGGATAATCAGTATGTGTACCGGAGCCTGAGGATTGATATCTTCGAAGGCAACAGCAATATCATCCTCATAGACAATCTTTGAGGGAATCTCCTTGTTTGCGATTTTACAGAAGATACAATCCATAATATTACCTCCCTTCAACGATCTTTAGGAGTTCTTGTTCAATCCCGATTTCCCAAAACGTCTTTCCAATTCATTGTATACATCCTCAAGTGCTATCCCGTCCATTACCATCATTACCAACAGGTGATAAAGAAGATCGGCTGTTTCGTATATCGAACCGCTTCGGTCTCCTCCCTTGGATGCAAGAATAACCTCTGCAGCCTCTTCGACAATCTTTTTCAGTACCTCATCCTTGCCTTTTTTAAAAAGCAGACAGGTGTATGAGTTCTCTACAGGATGATCCCTTCTATCGGAGATGACTCTGTACAATCGTTCAAGAACCCCTTTTTCCATAAACATCCTCTTCCGAAAACACTTTCTCTGCAATCTCTGTACCATCGACATCTCTGTAGAAACAACTCCTGTGACCGGTGTGACAGGCACCTGGACCATGCTGGATCACCTTAATAAGAAGGGTATCGGCATCACAGTCAATAAGTATCTCTTTAACCTCCTGAACATGACCTGACGTCTCACCCTTTTTCCAGTATTTCTGACGTGAACGTGACCAGAAGTGTGTATAACCTGTATCTATGGTCTTTTTCAGTGAGGTCTCATTCATATAAGCCATCATGAGAACCTCTCCTGTGTTATAGTCCTGTATTATAGCGGGTATTAGCCCCTTATCATCGTACTTTATATCACTTATCATCTTAAACCTCCTTGGTTGGCTTTATCCTCTTTCTTAACACCCCTTTTATACTATTTGATATTTTAACACAATCATGGCAAATCATTTGAAGCAACACCTGATAGTCGATTCACTACTCAAAAAAAGGAGGCAACAGTTTATATTGTTACTCTCCCTGATCCTATGGTAACGAAAAATCGACAATCTCCGGTAGAAGTGGTATGAATCTTGTCGCTGAAATTGGGCCCTTGTTTACCCGTTATGGGACTTCATGCTATGATATATTGTTACATTAAATCACTGGGTTGCCTTATATCCTCATATACTCCAAAAAGGACCGGGTTTGGATCTCCATAGATGTTTAGACGTATATCATTAATACTCATCTTTATCCTCTTCCTTTTCAATGGCAGGGCAAAGGCTGTAGAGATAACAGACCTTGACCTTGTTATAAAAGAGGCTAATGTATTTGTATCATTTAGATTTAATCTGGACCAGGTCCGTTTGAATGAAATCAAAGAAGGGATTTCAAAGGAGTTCATATTTTATATCGATCTGTTCCGTTACTGGGATGTATGGCCTGATGAGTTCATTACGGGCAAAAAAATAATAAGAACTATCACAGCCGATCCCGTAAAAAGGGAGTTTATTGCCACATCATTCGATGGTACCACGTTAATACAGAAACGGTTTAAGAGTTTAGAGTCAATGATACAGTGGACCTGTCAGTTCAGCAATCTGCCTCTGGTAAACATGAAACCTCTGCCTGCAAGCAGATATTTTGTAAAGGTAACTGTGGAGTCTCGTCTGACCAAGATACCCTCTTTAATTAGTGAACTCTTCTTTTTCTTGCCGGTAAGAGATTTCAAAATCTCCAAAAACTCCGCTGTTTTCAGATGGCCTGCTGTTATTCAGGAGAAGAGAAATGAGTGATTATATCGCAACAAGAATCTTACTCCTGCTTCTGTTCAATCTCACCATAGTGGCCCTCATTACGCTGGTATTCTTTGTCTTCAAGAATCTGGTAAAAATCTATTTCGAAAGACGACAGAAGGTCCCTGGATACAAATTCCGCACAAAGATAGTTGCCCTCTTTATGGTAATAGTTCTCATTCCGTCTATTTTTCTCTTCATTGTCTCGAGCGGTCTGATAAACCGGTATATTGACAAATGGTTAAACCCCCAGTTAAAGGTACCAATAGAGAATGCCCTCTCTATAGCAAGGACTCTTTACGACAGGGAAAAGCAGAGGACCCTCTCAGAGGCAAGGAGGATATTGAAGGGAATACCTGCATCGGAAGGTTACACTGTTGAAAGGCTCCGCACTCTCCCGGAAGATGCCACAGAGACGATAAGACTTGCCTTTGAGGGCAAAGAGGGGACAGAAGTCATCTCCACACCGGAAGGAGATATCATAAGAGCGGCGGTACCTGTAATAAGAAACAAACAGATTGTAGAGGTGCTTGTTGTACAAGAGCGTCTTGCTCCTAACATAGTCAGCCAGGCTGAACAGATTCGTTCTGACTATGAAAACTACATATCCCTTTACAAGTGGAAGATGCCTCTTAAGGCAAATTACCTTCTTGCCCTCGGCTTTTTTACCTTAATTGTAATCTTTATGGCATTATGGGTATCTTTAAGAATTTCAAGATGGATTACAGATCCAATTCAGAAACTGGCATATGCAACAGACCTTGTAGCAAAAGGAGATCTGAATGTAAGTGTGGATATGACCCGCGACGATGAAATAGGCATTCTGGTTACATCCTTCAACAGAATGGTAAAAGAACTGAGAGAAAGCAAAGAATCTCTCCAACAGGCTTACGTTGAGTCAGACAGAAGAAGGGTCTGCTTTGAAAACATCGTGGAAAATATCGATTCCGGAGTAATCTCTACGGATGAAAACCAGGAGATAATAACAATAAACACAACGGCAGCAAAAATACTTCAGATAAATCCCGAAGACGTAATAGGTAAAGACTACCGCATACTACTGGAAAACATAGAATCGGAAGAACTGAAAGAGTTTATTCAGGAGATCAACCTGAGGGAGTTTACAAGCACCTCAAAGCAGATAAAGGCTACAATAAAGGGTAGAAGCCTCGTTCTTCGTGTATCACTTACACAGCTTAAGGACAGTACAGGACTACCTCTGGGGCTTTTGGTGGTGTTTGAGGATATTACGGAAATGTTGAAAGCACAGCAGGCACTGGCCTGGCAGGAAGTGGCACGCCGCATGGCACATGAAATAAAGAATCCATTAACCCCTATAAAACTCTCTACAGAAAGGATTCTTAAGAAGTGGAGAGACGGAAGCAAAGACTTCGGTAAGGTGCTTGAAAGTGCCACAAAGACCATAATCAGGGAGGTGGAAAGTCTTCAGGGTCTCGTAAATGAGTTCTCAAAACTCGGCAGAATGCCAAAACCCAGGATGGAACCTCAGCACATCCCTTCTTTGATTGAAGAGGCCGCATCTCTTTATAATAATCTTAATAATCGTATCTCTTTTCATCACATTGACAATATCCCAAAGGTTGAGATAGACAGGCAGCAGTTCAAAAGAGTTATGGTTAATCTTCTTGATAACGCAATAACCGCCACAAGAGATGGCGGTGAGATACATATTTCGGCAACCTACGAAGAGATCGGGAAAAAGATTATTATAGAAGTGGCAGATACCGGGGTGGGAATTAAAGAGGAGGATAAGGAAAAACTCTTCCTGCCCTATTTCTCTACAAAAAGGGAGGGAACAGGTCTTGGGCTTGCCATAGTTCATAAGATTATAAAAGACCACGGTGGAGAGATAACGGTAAGAGATAACGAGCCAAAAGGAACGGTGTTTACAATTGTACTGCCTGTAAAACAGGAATCCACATCCGACAGTACAGGATTATAAAATACGGAGAATTATATGGCATACACTGTTTTGGTTGTAGATGACGAAGAGGGCATAAGAGAAAGCCTGGGTGATATCCTCGAAGATGAAGGGTATGAGGTAATTACAGCAGAAACAGGCTACGAGGGACTTAAGCTGATTGAGGAGGAGTCGCCGGATCTTGTTTTTCTTGATATCTGGTTGCCTGACCGTGACGGCATAGAGATTCTCGAAGAGATAAGGACCAGGAATACTTCTCTACCTGTTGTAATGATATCGGGATACGGCACAATAGAGCTTGCCGTGAAGGCCACCCGGATGGGGGCTTATGACTTTCTTGAAAAGCCCCTTTCATTGGAACGGGTCCTGCTCACAACCCAAAGGGCACTTGAAAGAGGAGTTCTTGAGAAGGAGTACAAAGCCCTTAGAGAGGACTATACAAGGCGGTGGCAACTTGTGGGCAAATCCGACCCTATTGTGCGACTACGCAATCAGATCGAAATGGTAGCCAAAAGTTCAAGCAGGGTTCTAATAACAGGAGAAAGCGGGACCGGAAAAGAGCTGGTGGCACGGCTCATACATCAGAAAAGTCCCAGGGCTATGAATGCCTTTGTTGAGGTCAACTGTGCTGCCATACCTCAGGAACTAATAGAGAGTGAACTCTTCGGTCATGAAAAAGGTTCCTTTACAGGGGCCCATGAACGGAAAAAAGGCAAGTTCGAACTCGCTGACAGGGGAACCCTCTTTCTTGACGAGATAGGAGATATGTCACTCCAGACACAGGCCAAGGTGCTACGGGTTATAGAGACTCAGGAGTTCCAGCGGGTAGGAGGTAGCAAAAACATCAAAGTGGATGTAAGAATAATCGCCGCTACAAACAAAGACCTTCAGGAAGAGGTGCAAAAGGGCAACTTCAGAGAGGATCTGTTCTTTAGATTGAATGTCATTCCAATACATGTTCCCCCTTTAAGAGAGAGAAAGGATGACATCCCTTTACTTATCGACTATTTTTTAGAGGAGATAGCCAGAGAATACGGAAGGCCCAAGAAGAATATCACAAAAGAGGCTATTAAGAGCTTCATCCGTTACAACTGGCCAGGAAATGTAAGGGAATTAAAAAATGCAATTGAACGACTGGTAATAATGACCCCATCTGAGACAATTACCGACAAAGACATAACCTTTTATGAGATCGGCAAGAAGGACTACTTCTCCTTTAAAACCCTCAGAGAGGCAAGAGAGGCATTTGAGCGTGACTTTATACTGAAAAAGCTAAAAGAACATAACTGGAATATATCGAAAACCGCCGAAGCCCTTCAAATAGAAAGGAGCAATCTCCACCGTAAAATAAAGGCATACGGTCTTTCCTGACAACATCAGGTCAGTGTATGGGGCCTGCAGAGAGGATATTTTCTATCTCGTCAAGGATTATCTTATAAGAGATGCCACCATGAATAAAGGGCTTACCATTTATGAGAATCACTGGCAATGTAATCAACCCGTGACTTAGCATCTCCCGCACTTCTGTGAATTTCTCATCATCCTCCAGAAACAGATCTATATACTCAACCAGCACCATATTTGGATAATGATAATCAAGAGACTGCTGCAGCTCCTCTGCAATAGCCTGGTTGTTTGGTCCATCATCATAGTAGTCATCACCAAGGAATACATCCTCAAAGGGATTGTCCAATATCTGAATGTGAATCCTGTTCATGAAACCTTTACTATCCTCCTTTAAAGATCGACAAGCATATTGTCAATCAGTCTTGCGCTGTCCATAACAACGGCAACGGCAAGAAGTACCTTCTTCCCTTTATATATATTAACATCCTCATCGGTTATATCATCAAGGGTCTCGGGATGATAAACTGATGCATACTGCAGTTGCTTTACATATGGAACCGAGAGGATACTCTCCTGCATAAACTCTTTAATCTTGCGGAAGCTCTCTCCCCTGGCAAGCCGCTTTTTTGCCTCCGATAGTGTTTTGTATATCACAGTGGCAGCCTTACGCTCCTCAGACGAGAGATACAGGTTCCTTGAACTCATTGCCAGCCCGTCATCCTCTCTTACGGTAGGGCATACCACGATCTGAATATCAAAATTAAGGTCCTCTGTCATCCTCCTGATGATTACCGACTGTTGATAGTCCTTCTGCCCGAAATAAGCCCTATCAGGCCTGACAATGTTAAAGAGTTTCGTCACTACTGTAGCAACTCCTCTGAAATGCCCCGGCCTGAATTCACCGCAAAGCTTTGTGGAGAGTTCTTCCACTGTAACATATGTCCTGTACCCCTCAGGATATACATCATTCACATCCGGCAGGAATAGGATATCCACACCCGCTGCCTGAAGTTTCTTCATGTCACCCTCAATATCCCGGGGATATCGGTCCAGATCCTCAGAAGGCCCAAACTGTGTGGGGTTTACAAAGATGCTCACAACGGTTATATCATTTTCCTTTACTGACCTGGACACAAGGCTGAGATGCCCCTCATGGAGTGCTCCCATGGTGGGAACAAAACCTATGGTTTTGCCCTCCCTGAAGAGGGCCTTCGCCCTTTGCTGCATACCTTTTATATCCTTTATGATCTCCATCATTATCCCTGCTGTATTAACTCAATAAGGGCATCCACCATCTCTGACTCTTTCACCCTCCTTACAACCTTTCCCTTACGGAAAAGTATCCCCTCTCCTTTAGCCCCGGCTACACCGTAGTCTGCCTCCTTTGCTTCACCGGGACCGTTTACCACACATCCCATCACCGCAACAGTTGCATCGGTGGGCACAGACGCCAATCTTCTCTTTACCTCCCTGGCTATCCTGATGATATCCAGATTACACCTTCCGCAGGTAGGGCATGAGATGATATCCGCACCCCGCTGTCTTATTCCCAGAGAGGCAAGTATTTCATAGGCAGTCCTTACCTCCTCATAAGGCGTTGCAGTAAGGGAGACCCTTATGGTATCTCCGATCCCTTCATTAAGAAGAATACCAAGCCCCACTGCACTCTTTACGATTCCAAGAGGAGGAGGACCTGCCTCTGTGATTCCAATATGAAGGGGATAATCGAATCTCTCGGCAAATAGCCTGTATGCCTCAACAGTCAGATTCACATTGGAGCCCTTCAGGGAGACCTTTATCATGTCAAAGCCCAGGTCCTTGAGTATTCCTATATGTCTGCTTGCACTCTCAACAAGGGCCTCGGCAGTTGGTGAGCCATACTTCTTAAGTATATCCTTTTCCAGAGAGCCAGAGTTAACTCCGATACGGATCGGAACAGCCCTGTCCCTGGCAGCATCTACAACCTCTTTAATCTTCCATCTGGCTCCGATGTTGCCGGGGTTTATCCGAAGACCATCCACACCCTGCCTCAGGGCCTCAAGGGCAAGACGCCAGTCAAAATGTATATCCGCTATAAGAGGGATCTCTATTCTCTTTTTTATCTCTCCTAATGCAGTAGCTGCCTCCATATCAGGAACAGCCACCCTGACAATCTCGCACCCAAGCCTCTGAAGCCTCCTTATCTGACGAACAGTCGCTCTGACATCACGAGTATCCGTCTTTGTCATTGACTGGACAACCACAGGCTCTCCTCCGCCAACAGGCACTCTACCAATCCAGATCCTTTTTGTCTTTCTTCTCTGTATCATCAGTTATATTTTAAGACTTCTCAGGAGAATTCGGCAAACTATCAAACAGATCCAGCTGAAACGATAACAAATATTCACTGGATCTGGGCATCATCTTTTTCTATGTTTCTTATTTTCCTGTATCTCTTGACAGCCCGGAGATGCTCTTTCTTTGTGGTTGAGAAATAATGTCTTCCATTTCCCATGGAGACAAAATATAAATACGGCACCTCGGCAGGATAAAGTGCTGCCTGGATGGATTTTATTCCAGGAGAGGCAATAGGCCCCGGCGGAAGTCCCTTTATGAGATAGGTATTATAGGGTGACGCCCTCTCGGTATCGGCTTTAGTAACTATAGTTCTTGCACCCTTTAAATCATATATTGTAGTCGGATCGGCCTGAAGGGGAATTCCCTTTTTAAGTCTGTTGTGAAAAACAGCAGATATTAAGGCCCTTTCCTCGTCCACCTTTGCCTCCTTTTCTATAATTGAGGCAAGTGTTAAGACCTCACTTTCAGTAAAACCAAGAGCCTCAGCTCTTTCTCTTAACCTGCTATTGAAGTGTCTTCTCATGTTCTTTACCATTATTGTTATTGCCTCCCCGGGCGATATCCCCTTTGGCAGCCTGTACGTGTCAGGATAGATGTAACCCTCAAGGGAAGGGGTATCTACCTGGAGGGATGAAAGGAACTTCCTGTCAAAGGCAAGGGCAAGGAACTCCTCCTCTTCCATCAGGCCTGCCTGCTCAAGCCTCCTTGCAATCTGCCAGAGATTAAACCCCTCCGGTATTGTGACGGTAATCTCCTCAACCCTGCCCTCAACAAGGGTATTCAGAACATTATAAGGCGAGATATCTCCACGAAACAGATAATACCCTTCTTTTATACTCCTCTCCACTCCCTTAAGTTTTGCCAGCAAGCGGAATAAAAACCTGTCCCTGATAACACCTGCCTGCCTGAGAAGAGTAGCAACATCTGAAAAGCTCATCCCCTTTCTGATATGAACCTCCACCGGCTTGTCCAGTGAAAGAGGAATAAAGATGGTAAAAAAATAAAGCACAAAAGAGAAAACTACTATACCTGCTGATGTGATAAAGAGGGAACTCCTGCTCATATCTCTTCCTGATCTTTCATAATTAGTATAACCTAAAAGAGCAATACCGAGGGTATAAAACAACCGCGGCGTAACGCAGATTTAAAAGCGGATCATTCACAATAAAAAAGGCGGTGCCCTTCGGCACCGCCTTTTTGGTTTGTCTCTATTTTAGTACATATCCATTCCTGCACCAGCGCCTGGCATCTTCTCTTCCTTCTCAGGCAACTCTGTAATCATCACAGCGGTGGTCAGAAGCAGCGATGCCACTGAAGCAGCATTCTGCAGAGCTGTTCTGGTGACCTTTGTTGGGTCAATTATACCGGCAGCCATCATGTCTGTGTACTCTTCCTTCTGGGCATCAAATCCGAAGTTCGGATCGTCTGATACCTTCACCTTCTCAACGATTATGGAGCCTTCAAGACCAGCATTGTTTACTATCTGCTTGATAGGCTCCTCAAGGGCCTTCTTGATGATCTCAACACCAATCTGCTGGTCACCCTCGAGCTTAAGCTCCTCAACAGCTTTGAGACACCTCAGCAGAGCCACGCCACCGCCAGGGACAATACCCTCTTCAACAGCTGCCCTTGTGGCATGCAGTGCATCCTCAACCCTTGCCTTCTTCTCCTTCATCTCTGTCTCTGTAGCAGCACCCACATTGATTACTGCCACACCACCAGCCAGTTTGGCAAGACGCTCCTGAAGCTTTTCCCTGTCATAATCTGAGGTTGTCTCCTCAATCTGGGTCTTGATCTGTTTGATACGGCCCTGAATCTTTGCAGGATCACCTGCACCCTCAACAATGGTGGTGTTCTCCTTGTCAATTGTCACCTTCTTGGCACGACCGAGGTCGCTGATCTTCACATTCTCAAGCTTCATACCAAGGTCTTCGGAGATCACCTGACCACCTGTGAGGATTGCAATATCCTCAAGCATTGCCTTCCTTCTTTCGCCAAAGCCAGGGGCCTTGACAGCACAGACCTGCAGTGTACCACGGAGTTTGTTCACCACCAGAGTTGCCAGTGCCTCACCCTCAACATCCTCAGCAATCACAAGCAGTGGCTTGCCCATCTTGGCAATCTGCTCAAGCAGAGGAATGAGGTCACGCATGCTGGAGATCTTCTTGTCATGAATGAGGATGAACACATCCTCTAGGTTGCACTCCATCCTCTCGGGATCGGTTATAAAGTAAGGAGAGATGTATCCCCTGTCAAACTGCATACCCTCAACCACATCTAAAGTGGTTGCCATGCTTTTGGCCTCTTCAACGGTGATAACACCGTCTTTGCCAACCTTGTCCATTGCATCTGCAATCAGCTCACCAATGGAGGGATCATTGTTTGCAGAGATGGTACCAACCTGGGCAATCTCCTTCTTCTCCTGAACAGGCTTGCTCAGTTTCTTAAGCTCCTCAACTGCAACCTCAACAGCCTTCTCAATACCCCTCTTAAGATCCATTGGGTTGGCACCGGCAGCAACATTCTTCATACCCTCGCGATAGATAGCATAAGCCAGTACCGTAGCAGTGGTGGTACCATCACCAGCTGTGTCAGAGGTCTTTGAAGCCACCTCTCTTACCAGCTGGGCACCCATGTTCTCAAAGGGATCCTGAAGCTCGATCTCCTTTGCAACGGTAACACCGTCTTTGGTAATGTTCGGTGCTCCAAACTTTCTGTCAATAATTACATTCCTTCCCTTGGGGCCAAGTGTGGCCTTTACAGCATCCGTAAGAATGGTAACACCCTTGAGAATGGAATTTCTTGCCTCTTCGTTAAAGATCAACTGTTTTGCAGCCATTGTATCAACCTCCTTATTCGATTAGAATTTTTACTCTTCAACTATACCGAGAATGTCTTCTTCCTTAACTATCAGGTACTCGGACCCATTCACCTTCACCTTGGAGCCAGCATACCTGTCGAACATCACCTCATCACCAACCTTTACCTCCTTCACCTCAGATCCGATGGCCTCCACCTTGCCCCTCTGGGGCTTCTCCTTGGCAGTATCTGGAACATAGATACCACCTGGAGTCTTTTCCACCTCCTCGGTGTAAGAGATGAAAACCCTGTCTTTAAGTGGTTTGAACTTCATAGGCACCTCTCCTTTCTTTTTAAATTTTGTTGTTAGCACTCTCTCCCAGCGAGTGCTAATATAATAGGTTTGACCGGAATTGGGCAAGTTTATAAATTGGGGAATAATATCTAAAAATGGCAGATTTCAGTTGATTTCTATAAAAAGCTTCTTTTTTCGGATTTTTACTCCGCCATATTTCTTTTCTTTTCTTCCAGGAATTTCTCTATCTCCTCATTAAAGAAATCCCCCTTGTCTCTAACCTCCTGTGGGATTCTTGCCTGGTAGAGTTTATACCCCTCCTTCAGTTGGTTGCTAAAAGCCTCCTTAAATGTACCATTCCTTATTGACTCTTCCACCTGTTTCGGATTATAAAGAAGGATATCCGAAAGGATTGTTCTCACAAGTCTTCTGGCCCGCTGAATGTCAGCATCCTCGGTGGATTCAACCTTTGTTTCAGTATAAGAATGTTGCTCGAACTGTTGCTGTGGTGGTGAAACAGTAGAGGGAGCTTGCAATGATGGCTCCTCCTTTTTGTATTCCTCCTTTTTGCCCTCCTTAAGGAGTCGAATCTTCTCCAATAGCTGATTTTCAATCTCCGGCTCCTCAATCATCTCGTCAGCACCGTAAAGAGAGGAGGGTTCCCTTTTGTACCTTGATCTGTCATATACACTGGTTATAAGTATTACCTTAATATCCTCTGTCTCTTTACGTTCCTTTATTCTCTTACATACCTCAAATCCATAAATCTTTGGCAGAGCCACATCAACTATCACAAGAAAAGGATGCTCCTTCAATGACTTAACCATAGCTTCAATGCCATCGCTTGCGGTTATAACTCTGTACCCCTCAGATGTAAGCATGCGGGATACCTTATTGACAACGGTGGGGTCTGAGTGGGCTATCATTACAAGAGAGTCATCACGCTCTTTGAATCTTTTAACCGGCTTTTTAACAAGTAAAACTGTGCTACATCTGGGACATCTGAATCTGCTTCCCTCTGGCGAGACCTTTTCGTCGGGAATTTTGAGCTTAACCTTACATTTGGGACAGATTATTAACACATTCACCTCCTAAGAGACTTTTAAATATCTCCTTTTTGGCAGCCATATTCGTATGGTCAGCAAGCCGAAGAGGAATCCTCCAATATGAGCAAACCATGCCACTCCGCTTTCTGCCATAAATCCCTTGCTTAAAATCCCGTTCATTATCTGGATAATTCCCCAAAACCCTATGACTATGAAAGCCGGGATTCGAATCACATCAACAAAAAAGCCAAAGAATACTAAAGTATGCACCTTTGCATGCGGATAAAGCAAGAGGTAAGCTCCGAGGATACCTGCTATAGCACCACTAGCACCGATCATGGGAATCGTCGAAGAGGGTGAAGACAGGGCATGAGCGAACGCAGCCACAATACCGGAACTGAAATAAAAGACAAGAAACCTGAAATGGCCAAGTCTATCCTCTACATTGTTCCCGAAGATCCAGAGATAGAGCATATTGCCAATGATATGAACAAACCCTCCATGCATGAACATTGATGTAAATATATTAATGTAAGCTGCAGGATCAAAGCTTAAAAGCTCTCTCGGAACAGCACCATACCGATAAACAAGACGTTGCAAACCAGAAGGATGAAATAGCTCCACTGCAAAGCCCAAACAGTTCAGAATAATCAACAGAATGGTAAAAAATGGAAAAGTACTGGTCGGATTATCATCTTTAAAGGGAATCATTGTCCCCTCACCTTTATGCCACGGCTTTTAAGAAGAGCAGCTGTAACACCCATCCCCTTCACCTTCTTGCCATTTCTTTTTATGTAACCAACTCCACAGGAGGGACTTCCTTCCTTAAGAATGGCCTCCTCCGATCCAACCAGCAGAGCTATCTTCAAAACCTCCTCGGCACCTCTTATAAAATGCTCTGTGTAATCCTCACCATCCTCACTGATAACTAAGGCGTCACCGGAAAGCACAGCATTACCGTCACTGTCGGAGATTTCCGCCCTTTTCCTTGGTGTAGGAAGACCTCCCAACTGCTCGGGACAGAGTGGAATCGCTTTACCAGAGACCAACAACTCCACACAGCTTTCCTCTGTCTGACTGCAGCCGTCATATCTGGTTTTAAGACCAACAAGACAGGCACTAACAATCTTCATCCATATTATTATACATAAAAAGAGATTTTTAAACTTATCAAGCCGCATATCGGCTTATTTAAACGATAATGCAACCATCTGAAAGATATTGGCAGCTTGTCATGAATTGTATGAATAGAAACAGGAAGGCCCAAGCAACTTAAAGTTATATTTTAGAAATGGACTAAAACCGTCTCAATTATAAAGATTTTTCTTGACAAATCCATCAAAAAGTGTTTTAATTATACTATGCAGAACGGTTACACTCTACAGGGGAGGCCAACCGTCCTTATTGTTGATGATATTCTCTCTAACCTCGAGCTTATTGAGGCAGTGGTTAAGTCTGAAGGTTACGCGGTTTTTAAGGCCCAGCATCCGAAGAGAGCAATTGAACTGTTCGAAGAGGTTAACCCTGACATTGCAATTGTAGATATTATGATGCCTGATATGGATGGTTACCAACTCTGTCATACCTTAAAGGACCTCGCCGGACGCAGATTTTTCCCGGTCATTCTTCTTACCGCCCTTCGCGACAAGGAAAGCAAAATAAAAGGCATAGAGGCAGGAGCAGACGATTTTATCAGCAAACCCTTCGAGCCCAGGGAATTGATTGCAAAAATGCGTTCACTGTTGAAAATAAAGCACCTTTATGATGAACTTGAACATTCGGAAAACATAATTCTAACCTTAGCAGTTGCCCTTGAAGCAAGAGATCCTTACACAAGAGGTCACTCGACAAGAGTGGGAGAGTTTTCCTATGAATTCGGTGCCTATCTTGGCCTGACCCAACAGGATCAGGAGTCTCTAAGAAAGGCTGGGCTGCTGCATGACATTGGGAAGATCGGTCTCAGTGAGTCACTTCTTTTAAAGCCTGCCCCATTGACAAAAGAGGAGATTGACATAATCAAGAAACACCCGTTAATCGGGGAGGAAATCTGTAAGCCACTGCATTCTCTAAAGGCCATTCTTCCGGCAATCAGGCATCATCACGAGAGATGGGACGGAACCGGATTCCCGGATGGTCTTAAAGGAAACGAGATACCTCTTTATGCAAGGATACTCTCTATTGTTGATTCCTTCGATGCAATGCTTTCAGAGAGACCGTACCGCGAAGGCCGGTCACACATAGAGGTCATCGAGACCATGCAAAGAGAGCGCAACAGCGGACAATGGGACCCGGAACTCCTGTCATACTTTATTGAGATGGTTTCCGTCATGAATGATGATTTTTCTGGAGTTTACGTGGAAGCTCACTACTTCAAGGAGGGAACATTATGATAAGGGTAGCAATAGCAGGGGGCAACGTAGCAGGTAGTGCATTAATATCACTTTTAACGACCGAACCCAATATAAAGCTGGTAGCACTTTACGAGGGAAAGCCCGATGCTCCCGGAGCTTTGATGGCCATGAAGAGGGGAATTCCTGTTTGTAACACAATCGATGAGGTTCTTAGATACAGACCAGATATGGTGATTAATGTCACCGGAGAAAGTCAGATCTCTGACTCTATCCTTGAGAAAAGCGGAAAGAAGATAGAAATCATCAGTTCACCTGTGGCAAAGCTGCTTTGGGACTTTATAGAAAGGCAGAAGAAGGCACGTGTTGAATCCATTAAAACCATACAGAATGTAACCTCTATTGATGAAACACTAAGAACCTTTGACTTTTCCAAAGACAGGGAATTTTTCAAAAAGGCTCTTAAATGTGCCCTTGATATTACAGAGGCTCCCGCAGGAAGTATTGTCGCTTATCGCGACCATAAGATTCAGCTGATCACCCATACCGGACTAAGCAGAAGGTTCATTGAAAATACCACCTGGAATATAATATCAGGAGGCCTTACAGAGCGACTTATCAAAGAAAAACGAATTATAGAAATCAATGATACTCTTACAAATGAATTTAACAATCCTTCCCTTTTGATTGAAAATATCCGTGCAATACTGGCTGTTCCTCTTATTTATGATGAGACAGTCAATGGTATCCTCTTTATTGATGACTTCAAGCCCCGAAGGTTTTCTACGAGACAGAAAACCGCAGTAGCTCTTCTTTCAAGAATACTAGGCATAGCCTTACATGGCTCTCATATAGCCAAAGAATTGCTCAACAAATCTCTGGTGCTTGATGAGGTACTCAACAATACATCAGACATTATAGTTATAACAGACAATGAAGGAATCATAATAAACTGCAGTGATAATCTCTTCTCTCTGAAAGTCAAGAAAGAGGATGTCATAGGACATCCCATAGGCAGCCTTCTTTCTCAGAAAGCCAAAGAACAGCTACAGAAAAGTCTGGACAAAGATGGCCGAGTCGATGGTTTAACCATAACAATGAACCCGGATATTCTTCATGATCAGGACAGACCGCTCGAATATATCCTGAAAGGAACTCTTTTAACAGACAAAACCGGTCTTACCACCGGCGGAGTTTTTATCTTTAGAGACATATCCGAAATTACTCACCTACGTAATGAGTTAATGAAGAAGTCAGAGGAACTGGAATCCCTGCATCAGATGTTAGAAGAGAAGGTATTCGAAAGGACAGAGGCCCTTGAAAGACTAAACAGTGAACTCAGAAAGGCAAACGAGATAAAAGAACGGTTTATCGCCAATATGAGTCACGAGTTCAGAACCCCTCTGAACTCGATTCTCGGTTTCTCTGATGTTCTCCTTGAAGGCACATTCGGCTCCCTCACGCCGGAACAGGAAAGATATATCAAAAATATCCAGACTGCAGGTAGACATCTACTGGATATGATAAACAATGTCCTGGATATTGCCAAAATAGACTCCGGC
>JALUAR010000217.1:0-6075 GCA_027050975.1 Thermodesulfovibrio sp. | reverse complement strand
TACTTCAGGAGACAGTCTCAACAATGAAACCCCTTGCGGAAAAAAAGTCAATTAATCTGATTCTGTCAATAGAGCCTGAGGCAAGAACAATGACGGCAGATCGGGTAAAGATAAAACAGATTCTGTATAACCTCCTTTCCAATGCTATAAAGTTCACTCCCGAAGGCGGTAGTATCGAGGTAACCGTAGAAATAGCACGAGGAGAAATTCCTCCGCTTATAAGATTTTCCGTCACAGACACGGGAGTAGGCATTCCCCCCGATGCCCTGGAAAGAATATTTGAGGAATTCGAACAGGTTGATACATCTCTGTCACGGCAGTACGGTGGAGTTGGGCTTGGGCTGGCACTTACAAAAAAACTGGTACAACTGCACGGAGGCTCAATAAAGGCTGAGAGCACACTCGGAAAGGGGAGCACCTTTACCTTTACAATTCCTTCGATTATTGAGGGAAAAGAGATTGAAGAAGAGGCCATAGAGGCGGTAAAACTTGATTTCCCATGGACAAATGAAGAGGCTCCGCTGATTCTTGTTGTGGAAGATGACACTGCCACGGCAGAACTGCTCACACTGCACCTCACACAGGCCGGATACAGAGTTGCCCACGCCTTTAATGGCGAAGAAGCTCTCCAGAAGGCACGCTCACTCAAGCCTTTTGCGATCACCCTGGATATTATGCTACCCAAGAAGGACGGCTGGGAGGTCCTGCAGGAACTGAAGACCGATGATATAACCTCGGAAATTCCTGTAATAATTCATTCCATAGTAAACAACAAAGAACTTGCCTTTGCTCTCGGTGCCACGGATTACATCATGAAACCACTGGACAAAGAAAATCTCATCCAGAAGCTGGAGACTCTCAAGTTCTCAAAAGAGCGAACCGGCCTACCTCTTACTGTTCTCATTATCGAGCCGGATGAGGCAGAAGCTCAGGAACTAAAGGAACTGCTGCAGGAGTTAGGTGCTATTATATACACAGCCACAGACGTAAAAAAGGGGCTTGAGCTTTCCATAGCTCTCCGGCCCAACCTGATAATGCTGAATCTGGAGACCTCTGCTACCGACGGATTCGATATAGTAAAGGAGTTGAAAACATCTCCCACGACAAAGGATATCCCCATTTTTATTCTTACGGAAAAGGACCTGTCCGTTGAAGAGAGAATGGAACTCCTTGGAAAGATCGAACGCATTATCAGAAAACATGCCTTTGATACCAAGGAACTGATTGACCACATTAAGGAGCTGGAAATTATATATCCAAAGAGGGCGGGACTCGTGGATGAACTTACTGGACTGTTCAGTCACAGATACTTTCACATTCGTCTTGCACAGGAGGTGGAAAGAGCAAACAGGTATAAGCTGCCACTCATACTTGTACTGCTGGATATAGATCACTTCGGCCATTACATAAAGGAAAAAGGTTCTTATCAGGGCAATGTGGTACTGAAAAAGGTGGCTGAACTGCTTAGAAAAAACATCCGTGGCTCTGACGTCATTGTCCGTTACGGAGGTGACTCCTTTGCTATTCTCTTACCGAATACAGCTCTTAATGCAGGCCTGTCTCTTAGCAACAGGTTCAATGCTATAATTAAGAACTATCCTTTCCCTGACGAAGAAGTACAACCAAAGGGAAAGATTACAGCAAGTGCTGGTCTTGCCTTTTATGATGGGCAGTCAACAGAGGAGCTTATCCTCTGTGCAGAAAAGGCTCTCGGCAAGGCAATCAGCAAAGGTGGTGACAGGGTTGAGGTATTCTCAGAACAGATGGAGACTTCCCACTCAGATATACACTGATTCCTTTGAAACTCCTATAGGTCTACTCACAATATGGTATATAATTAAAGAGAACAAGCCTGTTCTTATAAGGGTTATAATAAACTCCCCACTAAAGGATTTTACCGATGTCGATTCGGTTGTACTTGTAAAAAAACCGCTATCATCTTCCGTAAGAAAGGAATTCCTGGAATATCTTAGCGGACAGAGAAGGGTCTTTACAGTGGCCCACGCTCTTATAGGAACAGATTTTGAAAAAAAGGTATGGACAGCGCTCAAAGATATTCCCTATGGAGAAACAAGATCATACAAATGGCTCGCCCTTGCAGTGGGCTCGCCTAAAAGCCCCCGTGCTGTCGGACAGGCCCTTGGCAGAAACCCGCTGCCCCTGATCATTCCCTGTCACAGAATAATTCATGAAGACGGACGTATAGGCGGTTACTCTTCTGGCACTGACATAAAAAGAAGGCTTCTGGATATTGAGTACTACAACACCAGAAAGTCCTGATCCTGTATAGGGTAACCTTCACTACTATCCAACTCAACAGAATATAACATTGTAGGGCAGAGGGTATTAATTTTGAGCGGATTTACAATGCCAGCTTGCCGTAAGTCCAAAAGGACCGAAGGCAAGCAATATAAGAATAAGGATAAACTAAAAGTTCCATAGCAGTGCAAACTCTATTGAATCCTCACTCAACTCCGACTCAAAAGTGTATGTGCCTGTACTGTCACTCTCTTTTATCTTATTTTTAAAGGCATGCATAAAACCGATATGTCCCTGAAATGTCTTGGAGAATTCATATCCCAGTCCGAAGGTAATGTGATGCTCGGCAATAGCCGGCAGCCCTACAATACGAAGATATTCGTAACCAAGATTACCGGTCTTTTTTCCCTGTATCTCGGTATAACCCATCATGTTGAAATCATCATGTTTTTTTACTGGATTTTTGCCATAGTTGTAGCCTACCCTCACTGATAAACCAGAATCGGTTTTGTACTGCAACCCGAGTGCGTATACCCACTGGTCCTTCCAATCAAAATCCCTGTACCCATCCGCATCTGCCCAGTTGTACCACTTCACATTACCCTCAATAAGAACCCTCCTGTCTGGTTCAAAGGCAATACCAAAGGCTATGTTTTGTGGTGATTCGAGTTTGAGAGCATCCTTCTTCATGTCACCGTCAAAGTCATACACTCTGCTATGTTTTATCTTTTCTGCAGTAGTGTATGAAAGACCAAATGAAAGATGTCCCACCTTATATATTGCACCTAACTGGGCACCGAGCGTATAGCCATGAGATGTACCCTCCCCTAAATCAAGAGAGCCATAAACTACATGGAGGGATATACCAACGGAAAAATTCGGCGTAACCATATAAGCAAGATTGGGAGCAAATTTCATAATCTGAATCTGTGTGTATATGTCTCCTTCATAGCCATTGGTTGAATCTCCGTCAAGATCAATCTCTTTGTTTCTGTAATCCACTCCCATCCCTGAAACACCGTATGCTCCAAACCCAAACCGTAATCTATTGGTAATGGGTGTGGATATTCCTAAAGCTGGAACTATAAATACATCCATATCACTTTCTGTAGTTTTGGTGTTTCCGCCGAATGTAATTCTGCTCTTTACAGCAGGAGAGAAATAGGTACCTGCAAATACCGTCTGGGAACCGGGACAGTAGGGCCCGGTACACATTGCTGCAGGGTTTGCAAATATGGCACTTATTGCGTCACGAGGTGCTGCTACCCCAACTCCTCCCATGGATCTTGATATCGCACCGACTCCTATCAGATTGTCGCCATTTGTTGCATGGAGGTCCGAAAAATTGACAGAGGTCAACAGCATGACTATCAGGAGAACAAAAGAAAACCTGACAAATAATACCCTCCTTCTTTTCATAATTACACCTCCCTCTTTTTGCTTTTTTATCTGGAAGAATTATTTATCTCTTCTCTGAGATCCCTTGCCATTGAAAAGAGGCGTGTTAACTTCTCTGGACTTTCATTCCTGAGGGCATCTTCAATATCGTTAAGCATATCTTTAAAGGATGAGATTACCTCCAGCAGGTTTTCTCGGTTCTGAAGCACTATGTCTGTCCATAGTTCGGGTGAACTTGATGCTATTCGAGTGGTGTCTTTAAATCCCTTTCCTGCATATTGTATATACTCTTTGTTTACTGACGAGACCGTATTGACTAATGCATAGGCAACAATATGGGGCAGATGGCTAACGAGAGCAAATATCCTGTCATGCTCGTAGGGAGACATGAGAATCACCTTCGAACCGACGCCCTCCCACAGATGCTTTACCCTTTTTATTGCATCCTCAGGTGTTTTTCCAGTAGGAGTCAGAATCGTTATAGCTCCATCAAAGAGACTGTCCGAGGCATAATCAAGCCCGGAACGATCCGAACCGGCTATAGGATGGCCTCCAACGTAGTTAACACCATCAGGCATTAAATCTTCCAACTCTTCCACCAGAGCACCCTTTACGCTTCCCACGTCGGTAATTATTGTCCCCCTTTTTACAAAAGGAAGAAGTCTCTCCAGGATAGGCTGAAAGCTCTTTACAGGAGTGGCAAGCACCACAAGGTCTGCAGTCTCAACAAGTGCTGAATGATCAAGAGAGAAATCATCAATTATACCACGTTGTTTCGCCCTCTTGAGGTTTTCCTCATTCCTGCCAAAACCAACAACCTCAGCAGATAGAGCACGCTTTTTTATGGCAAGGGCCAGACTGGCTCCAATCAATCCCACCCCTATTATTGCCACTCTTTTAAATTCAGTCTCTGTCATGCCTAAACAGTCCTTCCAAGGGCCTCGGCAATAGGTCGGATCTCTTCCATAAGCTGCTTGAATACATCGGGCTTAATGGACTGTTCACCATCAGAAAGGGCTTCTTCGGGATTGGTATGAACCTCGATAAGAAGACCATCTGCACCAGCAGCTACTGCAGCTCTGGACATAGGTATTACCAGATTCCACTTTCCTACTCCGTGGCTTGGATCCACCACCACAGGCAGGTGTGTAAGTTCCTTCAGCAGCGGTACGGCACTGAGGTCCAGGGTATTTCTGGTTGCAGTCTCAAAAGTGCGTATACCTCTCTCGCAAAGAATAACATTCTGGTTTCCCTTTGACATTATGTATTCTGCAGCCATTAACCACTCCTTTATCGTGGCAGAGAGGCCGCGCTTAAGAAGAACGGGTTTATCCGTCTGTCCCACCTCAAGAAGAAGCCTGAAGTTTTGCATGTTTCTCGCGCCAATCTGAATAACATCCGCATATTCAGCCACAACATCAATATCCCTGGGGTCCATAAGCTCCGTAACAATAGGCAGTCCCGTAAGCTCCCTGGCCTCTGCCAGAATCTTCAGCCCCTCAACACCAAGCCCCTGGAAGCTGTACGGTGATGTCCTGGGCTTAAACGCACCACCTCTGAAGAATGAGGCTCCTGCTGCCTTTACCTTCTCGGCAATATTAAGCACAATGGTTCTATTTTCCACCGCACAGGGGCCTGCAACAACCTGAACCTTTTTCCCGCCAATAGGTATTCCTCTTACATTTATAACAGTGTCATCCTTCTTAAACTCCCTGCTGGCCAGCTTATACGGCTTGATTATCCTCGTAACGCTTTCTACTGCTTCTATGGCCTTTATTGCATTTTCTTCATCCTCAGATACTCTGGATGTGTCACCGATAACACCTATAATGGTTCTTTCCGTCCCCTTCGATATATTGGCCTTCAGGCCCTTGCTTTCCAGTTTTTTGACAATGTGCCTTATGTCATCCTCGGTGGCAGACGGTTTAAGTACGATTATGTCCATAGTGAGACTCCTCCTTTATACGATTCTATTAGTTTTACCTATCCTTTGAAAACAAAACAACCTAAAAACGACCGGGGAAAAGGGTATGCGGAGACAGTGAAGACCTACATATCAGAACATGTTCTGCACAGGTTTAGTGATTCCAACAGCAAATTACATAAGCTCTATCAATCTTGAACTTAAATATAACAATATATCAACTGTAAATAATGTGCTGTCGACTTAATGGAGTGGTTCACCTCCTCCGCATAATACATAGGGTTTCTCTGTAGCAATCACGAAAGCTCTGCCTCCAGGGCCTGGATGAGAATCCGGTTCTCCTCGGAAAGTCCTATTGTGATTCTCAGTGCATCCCTTCCCATGGGACGCACGATAACGCCTCTTTTCAGAAGTTTCTGATACAGTTGAGGTGCGTCGGGATTCTCAAGCCCTTTAACATAAATTAAGTTTGCCTCTGTGGGCACATAACTAAG
>JALUAR010000216.1:5018-10318 GCA_027050975.1 Thermodesulfovibrio sp. | reverse complement strand
CTTCTATTGTAGTAAAAATATCAAGGATGTTATTCAGTGTAAGCTTCTGATACAGTACATCAACGACCTCTGTTCTGCCGGGAACGGGCTTGATTGAGACGATATGCTGTGCAATCCCTATTCTGCTGCTGGAGTTTTGCAAAAAGCTGAGGAGCCCTTCTTTTAGAGATGATGTCTTGCTGCTTTTGAGCTTGAGAAGTGTTTCGTACTCTTTTGCAATAACATAGACCTTATCATAGCGCTTTTTGAGTTGCTCCCTTGTACTGATAAGATCATTCTTCTTATTGAAATAAACGATAAGCGTCAACACTAATAATACGATGAAAGCTGAAAAAAGTATGGTTCTTTCTTTCATTTTCTTACCCTGCCAACAATTACAAAGTTCACTTTACCATTTCTAACCTTTGCCGATTCCGTGTCGAATTTGATTCCTAATTTGAGTTCCAGTGCATGAGAAGCTTTCTCTAAAGATCTGAGGCTGTCGGTAGTCCCTTTAATTTTTATCAAATCAAAATTGGCAATCAGCTTTGTTATCTGAGAGTTTTTGTCAAAGGATTCGCTGACTGCTGTCAGAACGTTTAACGGTTTAGGATACTCATATGTCTCCTTTTTTAATCTGTCCAGTTTGAAAATGAGCATTCCGTAAGGGTCGTTTGTATTTTGTATCTTTAACCCTTTGTAAATGATATCTATGCCGCTTTTGTATGCCTTTATATCCTTTGTATAGGGTATGAGTGATAGTACCAGGGCAATAACAAAAGCCAGATAAATTGCTCCCAGAAAGATCATGTCTGTTCTCAGAGACCTGACCGGAGATGATTCCTTTGAGGTTGCCGAAAGGTTCAGATCAAGGGATTGTAGATTCTTTCCCTCTTCTAAATACGCCCGTAGCCTTTCTATAAGCTCTTCATGACCATCCTTTCCAATGCTCAGATGGCGGGTTATGTCAAATGAATCATATTCCTCTATCTCTCCTATTATATGAATAAAGTCATCCTCTTTTTTGATTAACACCGTATCATTTAGTGTTAAAATAAAAGGAGACCTTTCAGAAGCAAGGAAGATTAAGGATGGTGTAGTAACCGCCCTTGCTTGTTGAAATAGGGCGGGATACCTTTCAAGAAGCTCCTTTAATCTGTCAGTAAAGAGATATGCAATAACTGGCGTAGAGGGAATATATCCGAAGTCTTGTTCAGACACGGTTCCTTCTGGATAGAGGCTGTTGAGATATAACATTACCATCTCTCTAACTCTCTTTCTTTTTACAGGGGTAAGGTCCGTATATATGAGATTTACAAAAGAGTCAGGCAACACAAGTATGTAACCCCTGTCAATCTCTAAATGATCTGCCAGGGAAAGTGTATCCTTTTCGAAATCACCATCAGATCGCCGGACAACATATAATCTCTCTTGATCCAGGAAGACTATCTTATCCAGAGGCATAATACTCCTTCTTTCCTTCGAAGTACTTTATAATCTTCACCTTACCATCTGTGCGCTTAATAACCGCGGATGCGGAGGATAGAGTGTTTCGGACCAGGGATTCAACATAAACATAAAAGACAGAGCTTTTTACCGTTATAAAGGGTTGTACTTGCAGGTAGATGTCGTCCGTTATCCCGGGAACCCTTCTAAGTTCTGATACGTCTTTAAAAGGAGTGTTGGATCTGTAGCTTATAATGTCATCAACATATGCCTCTAACTCAGGAAGATAGGCTGATATCACCTCTTTGTCAGCAAAGTTGATGTTCAGCTTTCCCTTTGTTTCCTCTACAGTGAATTTGGAAAGGACATGGGTACTAAGAAACTCTTCGGAAATATTTTCTCTGAATCTTAGTTCACCTATGCTGTAAGGAGGTTTTTTTTCAAAAGAGGATTTAAGTGTGTCTATATTGATATCAATACCCAAAGCATTGAATGCTCTCTCGATACGATCTTCAAGGCTTTTGTTGTTAGAGACAAGCGAGAGAAGGGATATTTTACTGTTCAGAGGGATAACAGTTATCGAGACATAGCCATCAGCCGTCGGTATGGATGAAACAGATGCCCAGAGTTCATCAGGAGCATCATAATAGTTGTCATCCTCTTCCAGTACCTTTGCAAGCCCCTTTATTGTAGTTGAGCAATAAACATAGCTCTGCAGGCTATCCTGAAGACGGGTAACCTCTTTATACTCAGCCAGCACACTTTCTCCCCTTAGCAGAACCACTGACAGTATACCGGAGATCATCAGCAGAACAATTACCAGTACTGACCCCTTAATATTCAAATGAGCCTCCCTGATATTATCTCCCACTCTTTGCCTTTATAGGAATAGACCATTTTAAGGCTTCTTTGTGGAAGAATTTTTTCAATCCATCCCTGTTTAGAGTCACCCAGAAATTTCAGATCTTCAACCTCATCAAGAAGTCGGATGCTTATACTGTGGTCTCCCTTTTCATCCATTTCTTCACGTATAAGATAATTAACACCATCAATACGTTCTATAAAGTATCGCACCTTTACGGGACGAGTAGAACTATACATTAGAGAGTGAGTGGTGGAAAACAGGAGTTCTGAACCATATATGGTTTTCCTTAACAGAGGAGTAGAGATCATGGACCTGATGTCCCGCTGGAAGAGTTCTGCCAGTTTAACATACTCTCTTACCCCTATCATCCTATTATGGAGAGCCTTGTCAGTGCTCAGGGATGTAGTTATTGCGGAGTAAAGCCCCAGCAATATAATGGCACTCATGGTGATGGCTATCAGTACCTCTAACAAGGTTAGGCCTTTACTTGTAAAAATGGTATGCAACCTCGGTTCCGTCCTTTTTAACATAGATGGTGTATTCATATATATTCATGAATCCAAGAGCCTTTTTATCAATCTTAAACATTATCCCCTCATATGTATCTGAATTTCTGTAATAACCAGTAGTTTCAATCTCTTCCCTGGAGAGGTAGAGTTTATATAACAGCTCGCTACCAGCCTTATATAGCTCTAATTTGTTGTGGACATAACCGGCATTGGTTATATTTGTCTTTATCAGCAAATAGACCCCGGACAAAGAGATGGCAAGAACAACAGTAGCTATCAAAACCTCAAGCAATGTAAAGCCTTTTTTTGAAAGAAAGACCCTGTTCATTGACTCCTTACCTCTACCTTACACAAGAGAGGTTTGCTTAGAAGCTGCCTTTTGTCCGTAAGCGTGAAGTCGAAGTAATCGCAGATGCCGTCTGGATATACTCTGACGGCAAATTGCAGCCCCTCGGCCTCCCTGTCGTTGATTCGTGCTCTGACAATTTCGATCCCATCCGGTAGTTGATATCTTTCCTTCATAAGAGTGAAATTGCTGCTACCAAGGATAAATTTTATTTCAACAGGCTCCTTTTTCAACTTGGCATCATTTAATGCTTCCGACAGTACATTGTTTAACAGTCTTACAACAGGATCCTCTTTCTCTATTAGACGTATAGTGAGCTTGGGCAGTACCACAAAGAGAGTAACAGAAAGAAGAGTCATCACAACTATTATCTCAAGAAAGGTAAATCCCCCGGTCACAGATTTTCTGGCTGTTTCTCTAAACATGCCCCTTTCGTTGAACACGAGCCCCTTTATTGTATTTCCCAGTTTTTTATGTCTCTGTTATAACCTTCTCCGCCCTCTTTTCCATCGGCTCCGTAGCTTATAATTTCATACTCCCTGCCGCCTTCACCGGGGCTTCTGTATATGTATTTATTGCCCCACGGGTCCACAGGTTCAGAAGGGTAGTCAAGGTATCCGCCTTCATGATAGTTCTTTGGAATTGGTTCTATATCCGGCTTCTGTATTAGGGCCTTCAGTCCCTGTTCGGTGGTAGGATAAAAGCCATTGTCCAGCTTGTACATCTTTAAAGCAGACTCAATGGCCTTGATATCATTTTTTGCCTTTACCACCTTTGCCTCCTGAGGCCGGTTCATGATTTTGGGCACCAGGAAGGTTGCAAGGATACCGAGAATTACAACCACAACCATAAGCTCGATTAATGTGAAACCATCTTTTTGTCTGATATACCTCATAGTCTCTTCACCCCTTCTATTTTATTGTTGCTCAAAATTCAAATCCCTTCAGACTCGATCATACCGCTTGCTCTATCAATGCCTGTTGTGGATTCGGATTTACTTTATCATCTGATTCAAATCAAATATAGGCAGCATTATCGACAATACAATAAAGCCTACAATCAATCCCAGTATCAGTATCATTACAGGTTCAGCTACAGAGAGAGCCCTTTTTGTAACCCTTTCGACATCTTTGCGAAAGTAATGGGAGATCTTTTCTAAAAAGCCTGTCAGTTCTCCCGTGCTTTCTCCGGTAGTAATTGCGGCCTTGAACATTTCATCAAATACCACGGAGTGTCGGATTGCCTCTGAAAATGATTTTCCTTTTTCTATCTCTGTAGATAGTCTTTCAATCTCTTTTTGCAATACCAGGTTGGGAATAATCCCCTTTGATGCCCTTAGTGCCAGAATAAGCGGTATGCCTTCGCCAAGCTGGAAGGCGAGGATTTCCGTGAGTCTGGCCATGAGTGATTTCTTGTAGAGATCAAATTTTATGAGGATTCTGTCTATTCGTTCCTTGAACTCGTTTTTATGATAATAGAATCTGTAGAAGATGACAAGCACAAGACCCAGGACAGCGGTAATATATATACCATAATCTCTTAAGAAGGCTCCAGTATATATCATCAGTCTGGTTGAAAGAGGAAGCTCTACCTCAACTGAGCTAAATATCTTTATCATCTTTGGTACAACATACATCAGAAGAAAACCGACGATACCGCTGCCAATCAATGCAACCACCATCGGATATGTAAGGGCGTTTTTTAATCTTGCCTCCTGTTCCTTTCTCTGTTCTTCATGCTTTGCGATGTTGAGCAAAAGGTCTGACAGGCCTCCTGTTGCCTCGGCGATTCTAACCATATTTACATAAACCTCAGGAAAATGTTTTGGATACTTGCTCAGTGCATCGGAGAATCTTCTACCCTCGGATATCTCTTTTTTGATGTCGTTGAGGACCCCGGTAATGCCTCTTTTGGGGCTCTGATGGATTACAACCTCTATGGCCCTTGTCAGGGGCAGACCGCACTTAAGCATTATGCCTATCTGGAAAAAGAGATAACCAATGTCCGGCTTTCTTTCAATCCAGCGACGCCCCTTTTTTCCAACCTCTTCAATCTGAAAGGGAAGGATATGGAGAGAGCGTATGGATAGCTGAGCGGACTTCCGGTCAGGGGCCTCCAATACGCCGCTTATCTCTTTGCCGTTTTTATCATATCC
>JALUAR010000216.1:0-5008 GCA_027050975.1 Thermodesulfovibrio sp. | reverse complement strand
ATCATATCCTTTGTATCTGTAAAGTGTCATAATCAGTTCTGCGCAGTTGCTGTAATAACCTCTTCTGGTGTTGTAATCCCCTTCTTGATAAGTTCCAGTCCATGAACAAACATGCTTTTCATCCCCTTTTGTCTGGCAAGGGCCTTTATCTGGGCAGAGCTTGGCTTTTTCATAATGAGTTTTCTGATATCATCATCAATTACGAGAAACTCGAATATACCGGTTCTGCCTTTATAACCTGTTCCAAGACACTCTTCACATCCCTGGCCTTTGTAGTAACTCTTAAGACGAACCCCTCTTTGAGCAAAGAGGTGGCCGAGCTCCTCCTCTACATGAATCATTTTCTTACACTTGGGACATATCTTCCTGACAAGGCGCTGTCCGATTACAAGCAAAAGACTGCTGGAGATAAGAAACGGCTCGATGTTCATATCTACAAGCCTTGCCACTGCCGTAGGAGCATCAGATGTATGCAAAGTAGTCAGAACAAGATGTCCGGTAAGTGATGCCTGTATTGCTGCCTCTGCGGTTTCCTCGTCTCTGATCTCACCTACCAGAATTACGTCTGGATCCTGCCTCAGGAATGATCTTATGGCCTGGGCAAAGGTTACGCCTATAGCAGTATTTACCTGAACCTGGGCGATTCCATCTATCCTGTACTCTATAGGGTCTTCTATGGTAACTATATTTATGGATTCATCCCTTATTTCATAAATAGAGGCATAAAGGGTCGTGGTTTTGCCGCTTCCGGTTGGTCCTGTGACCAGTATAATCCCGTTTGGTGAACGGAGAAGTCTTTTAAGTACGGACATCCTCTTTTCATCCAACCCAAGGGCAGAGAGGTTGAGTATTGCTTCGGAGCGTTGTAGTAATCTCAAAACAACCTTTTCACCAACTGAAGTTGGAATGGTGGAAACCCTTATATCTATTACCTTTGTGCCAAACTGGATGTTGATTCTGCCATCTTGAGGCCTTCTGGTTTCGGCAACATCCATATTGGCCATGACCTTGATTCTGGCTACGATGAAATCTTGTAATCCCTTATCAAGGGTTTTTATTGTTTTGAGCCTTCCGTCTATTCTGTATCTAACAATAAGATTACGCTCCGTGCCCTCAACATGTATGTCGCTAGCTCCGGTGCGTATTGCATTCATGATAAGCTGGTTTACAAGTCTTACCACAGGGGCATCTTCGCTTACTCCGCTGAGGATGTCGTATCCCTCCATGTTTTCAAGGGACTTGTCCATATCCATGCTGATCTCTTCATCAAAGATATAAGAGAAGTCTTCAGCAGTTTTCAGAAGAGTCTCCTTATCAATAAATTTAAACCGGGCCTTCCTTTTTGTCTTCAGAGCAAGCAGGGCTGCCTTCCTTGCCCCTTCATTGTCGCTAACAAGGAAATGAATGGTCTCACTGTCTGCATGAATGGGGAAAAAATCAGACCGGTCAATAAATTTTTTATACAGGTCTAATACGTCGGACGGTAAGCTTTCAATATCTTTTGAAAGGATCTCCATGATTTATTATAACCTTTACGGCAGAAGGCAATCTATAATACCCGGAATCTTTAATGATAATAATAGATTAAAGTATCCAGTCCCTCTTTCGATTTTAAAAGCTCTTTCATCTGCAAGGCATCTTTTAGCGACGAGAATTTGCCAATCAGTACCCTGTATCCGTCTTTTTCGGAATCTCTCAAAACAGTTGTATCATAGCCTCTTTCTTTCAGATCTCGTGAAAGTTCAGTGGCATTATGCAGTGACCTGAAAAAACCCGCCTGTATTGAATATAACTCTGTTTCATCTGTCTTTTTAGCCATGGTATTTGCGCTTTCACTAGGCTGTTGTTCCGAAGCCGTCCCGAGGGGTGAAAACTGATTTTGCGTTTCTTTGTATGCCGTCTCGGGCACCTCCGCAGGATAGCCATATGCTATTTCCGAAGGCCTTTCTGCATTAGAACTCTCGGAGTCTGTCTGAAGGGGTTCTTCTGAATCGAGTTCTTCAGGCAGAAGAGAGATGCCTGTTCTTTCTTCTGCCTCATTCCTGAAGAAGGGATTTTCAAATTCCTCTTGATTCTCTGCCGGAACAAATCGGTATTCTGGCTCATCAGTCGCTTCATCCGTATTCTGCTCTGCCTGATCGGCATTTTTTTCAGTTTTACTGCTCTCTGGTGTGGAATTGCTTTCTGTGTAGTTAACCGCCTCCTTCTTCTCCCGTGTCAATCTCTCCATGCTATCTCTGGTTCTTATTATTCTGGTTGTAATAAAGACCATCATATTTGTTTTTTCCGAGGTCTTGCTCTTTGATCTGAATAACCAGCCGAGTATCGGAATGTCCGAAAGTATGGGCACCCTCTTCTCGGTTACGGAACTGTCATTTTTAATAAGCCCGCTTATCACAACGGTCATATTATTTTTTAACTTAACAGTTGTATTTGTGCTGCGTGTTAAGGTGATCGGAGCGGAAGAGACCCCTGATGCTGTTGCAATCACCTTCTTTACCTCTTGCTTTATTGTCAGAAGGATGGTGTCGTCATCAACAACATGAGGGAGTATCTTCAGCTTTATTCCCACATCTCTGTAATCAAAAGTCTGGATAGGATTGTTATTGGAATCGAACTTTTCACTTATAAGGAAAGGCCTGTTTTCTCCAACAAAGACTTCAGCCTCTTCATTGTCAAGTGTCAGGATCTGCGGTTTGGAAAGTATGTTTATTCCGGATTTCGACTTTATTGCATTTACTAAAGCGGTCAGGGTTGGAAACTTTACACCCTCATAAGTGATGATATTACCAAGGATTCCGAGGGAGAAGCCCTCAGGTAGTGCTCCGAAATTTGGTGAGCTTCCTTCCAGCACCGGCGACTGGAAGTTTACAGCATTTCCGGAACTAAGAAAGGTTGCGGCACCAGCGGCATTTTTGTTGCCGGCTCCTGCTATCCATTCCACTCCAAACTTGGCTCCCTGCTCGAGTGTGGTTTCTATAATCAGGGCTTCCACGAAGATCTGGTCCCTGGGGATATCAAGCTTCTTAATAAGGGATTCCACCCTTGCATAAACCTCCGGATCACCAACTACCGAGATTGTATTTGTGGCTTTGTCTGCTGCTACGGTTATTACGGGTTTTGTGCCGGGTTTGCCTTTAGCAGGCTGTGACTGTAGATCCTTCAGAATCTTGTTTAGAATCTTTTCAACATCCTCTGCCTTTGCATATTTCAACCTGAAGACCCTGGGTCTGGTGGCTACATCCTTTACCACATCAACTCGAGAGATTATGCGGCTGATGAGTGACATATCATCCGGCATGGCAGCTACTATAACCGAATTTGAGAACCTGTCAGCCATAAAGACAGGTATGCCTTTTGTGAAGTTTAGTTTCTTCAGTCCTGTAAAGAACTCCTTTAATGAGCGTATAAACTCTGTTGCCTGTGAATATTTCAGAGGGAATATCCTGATCTGTACTCCTTTGCCCATTTCAGTTAACTCTTTTATAATTTTCGCTATACTCTTAAGGTTTTCACCTTTGTCTTTTACTATTACAGTGTTAATGTTTGGGATTACTACATATCTGCCTATATCGGATTTGAGTATATTAATGAAATTCGACAAAGACTTGGCATCCACATTTTCTACCTGGAATACGGCAATTGCAAGCATGCTGTGTTTGAGTTCACTTTCTTTCTGATACGGTGGAGAGAACTTCAGGAGATTTCGTTTGTTAACTATATAAAGAATCCCGTCGTGTCGGGTGGATTCCAGATTGTTCATTTTTAGCACCTGGTTCAGTATCTCAAGAAGGTCTTCCTTTGAGAAGGTTTTTTTAGCCTTTATGGTAACGGTTCCCTTAATTGTGCCGGGGTCATAGATTATGTTCACTCCTGTGTATTCGGATACAAACTCAATGAAGTCCAGGAGAGACACATTCTGAAAATGCATTCCCATCTGTTCTTTCTTTTGAGTTGCTCCATCTATCGGCGCAACAAGAAAAGAAACAGATATGAGAAGATAGAGAATAATGAATTTTTTTGATGCCTTGACTAACATGATCATTCCTCGATCTCAATGAAGATCGTTTTCTTTTCCCCTCTTCTTAAGAGATCAATGTTTAAAGATGTTAGCTGATCAATCTTTGAGAGTATCTCTACCGCTTTCGTAGGTGAGTTTATCCCCTCACCGTTGATGCTTTTCAAAATGTCCCCTGCTCTTAATCCCAGGTTATACAGAAAAGAGGATCTTTTTAGCATGGTGATTTTATATCCTATAAACTTGTCGCCTCTGAAATAGGGTGAGATACGTACAGTGGTGAGTAGCTGGTTGAGGTCCTGCGATCTGCTGAGTATCTCTTCCTTTTTCAACACAATCTTGTTGGACAGAGATTTTTTTTGATCTCCTGGAACCGGGCTTTCCTTTTCCCTGCTGGAGTATGAGACGTTTTTGATTTTCTCTGGAAACCTTATATGTATATTTCCTGATTTCCCTTTAACCACAATGCCATCAAGGGAGATGGCGGCCACTTTGTAACCATTAAACTCATCCCCTCTTTTTAGAAGAAAAATCTTATTGTCTTTTTTTAAAATAGCAACCGCTTCCTTTCCTGCAATGGTTCCCAGAAGCTTGTACCCTGCAATGCCTCCTTTGATTCCGTTGGTGGTTTTACCAGTTGTAATGGTTTTTTCAGGTTCCTCTTCCGCTTTTAGTCCGAAAATATTTTTTTTCATTATTATATCGATGGATTGCGGCAGTTTTTTCCCGACCTCTGTCTTTACTGTTAATTTTACCTCAGGAGGTATAATCTGCTGTCTGTAAAGGACAAGAGCTGTTACCGAACTCGTAAGATATGCCAGAACCAGTCCCCCAGCCACAGGGTATAACAGCCTCTTAAGTAGCTGGTCGCTACGGAAAAGATGTATTGAAAAATTAATCTGTTTCATTTCTGCTTTCCAATCGGCATGAGGTAATTGTTACATAAAGTCATTATACCACAAGCAATTAAAATATTAAAGTGTCCAATGC
>JALUAR010000215.1:2374-37999 GCA_027050975.1 Thermodesulfovibrio sp. | reverse complement strand
TATATGTACCCTGCTGTCGGGTTTAAGCTTTATCATGATTGAGCCCTCTCCTCGCAGTAGGTGTATTTAAAAATGCTCGGGCTATTGCAGGATCAAACTGTGTACCCGAACATCTCTTAATCTCGTCAATTGCGATTTGATGGGATAGCCCCTTTCTATATGGTCTGTTTGTAGTCATTGAGTCATACGTGTCAGCTACGGCAAGAATACGTGCTATGAGAGGAATCTCTTCTCCAGCCAGGCCATCTGGGTAGCCTTTCCCATCAAATCGTTCATGATGATGTCTTATCAAAAGCCTTTCTAACGGTAAAGAGCCCAGAGGAGCAACAATAGTATCACCTATCAAGGGGTGTTTCTTTATCTCTTCATACTCTTCGGAGGTTAATCTTGCAGGTTTTAGTAAAATGGTGTCACGAACTCCTATCTTGCCAATGTCATGGAGATATCCTCCAAATTTCAGGGCATCCTTTTCTTCTTGAGTACACTCCACAACCTCGGCAATCTCAAGTGCTATATCCGTAACATTTTCCGAGTGCTGTTTCGTATAGGAATCTCTTGCCTCAATTGTTAGGACCAGGGTCTTAAGTGTGTTTAATAAATTATTGTACGTAATCTCATAAAGGGCGTTATTTTCAAGCCTCAGGGATGCCTTGTGTATGAGGGTAAGGACAAGATTAATAACGTCTTCACTGAAACGATATCCGTCGATCTTGTCGGTTATAACTATAAATCCAAAGACCTCTTCATGAAGCATTATAGGCACTATAAGCATTTCTGAATTCAACGGTGTTCTGTCAAGAGGGCTTAGCTCTCCGAGTTCAAGTAACATGTATTTGCCATCATTAAAAACCTTTTCGAAAATCGACCCCTGCAGCCGTATAGGTTCCACAATAGATTGGCCAAAGCAGCTTCTGCTTATTAAGTAATCATTCTCGATGGCACGGAGTATTACACAGTTGGCTCTTAACAGCTTTGCAATCATTGAAGGGAGTTTCTGAAGTATCTCGCTATTGTCGGTTATTTCATCCAGTTCGGATGATAATGTAAAGAGAAGATTTATTTCGTTTAGTTTTCTGAAAAGTTCCGAATTGAGCAATCTTACTGCGCCATCCCGATTTCCGTTATCATCAAGCGATTTGAGTATACTTCTTTCCCGGTTCACACGGTCTAGAACACGTCTGATGTCATCGTATTTGAAAGGTTTTGTTATAAAATCCGAGGCACCATCTCTTAATGCGTTTATGGCCGTATCCAGATGCGACAAAGCAGTAACAACAACAAAAGGCACAGTAGGAGATATCTCCCGAGCCTCTTTCATGAATTCAAAGCCACCAAGCCGAGGCATTCTCAGGTCAGTAAATACGATGTCATAATGTCCTTCTTTAAGGCGATCCAGGGCTTCTATCCCATCAGAAGCAGTGTCCGTCTCAAACGGACCAATGGCTTCTATCATCTTTGAGAGTACATCTCTTACCACATCCTCATCATCTACCACTAAAACCCTTGGCACTTGTTCTGCCCCCTATAATTCTTTCTTTAAGGATCTCTATATCTGTATCGTTCAAAATTCCAAGTTCCTTTAATCTTGCCATTCTTTCTAATATACTAATCTTTAGTTCAGGATCCGGGCTTTTTCCTATGGAATCAATCATTTCAAGGTCACGGTAAGTGTTTCTCAGATGCTCTCTTAGTTCTTCATTTTCTTTAACAAGTTCCGCGCGCTTCTTTGCATTCTCAACAACTATTAAAAGTTCCTGTAGTTTAAAAGGTTTGGTTATATAGTCGTAAGCCCCCAGCTGTATTGCCTCAAGGGCATTATTCAGGGTGCCATATGCAGTTAGTATAACAACGGCAGCATCAGGCCGAAGACGTTTTGCCTCCTTCAAAACCTCAATTCCATCAGCACCGGGCATTTTAAGATCTGTTATTATAAGATCAAAGTCGGTACTCCTGATAGCCATTATTCCTTCGATACCGTCCCTGGCTGATTGGACAGAGAACCCCTCTTTGGAAAGGAGACTCACTACCACATCTCTTGCTATTTCGTCGTCGTCGATAACGAGTATCCGGAAATTATTTCTTTCCACCAATGACTGTCTCCTTTATCCGCTTCATCACTTCATTCTTTGTCTGCTCCTGAATCTGTCGTTTTTTTGCCTCAGCAGAGATATGTACCTTATCCTCTGGTTCAGAGGCTGTAGGTATATCTGTCGAATCAAAGGGATTGTTCTGATCACGGGAGAACTTTGTATATAACTTGAGCATGGAGTTTATTTGTGAGGGTAAAACTGTCATGTTCTCACCTGTCCTTTCTCTGTTAACATTATTTTATTGTTATAAAAGGAGTCTTTTGCTATAAAGACATAACTCCTAATACTTATATCGGACATTTTTCTGAAAACTTTAATTTCGGTTCATGAGGGATAGAGGAGTTGATTATTAAATATGTAATTAATATGTATTGAGGATTTCAAGAAGTGACTTGAGTCCTTGCTCTCCTTCCTTCAAAAGGGGATCAATCTCATACTGTATAAGATCGCATACTGTAACCCAGTCCTTTGATTCGAAAGCAGAGAGCATCTCCTCAAAAACAGGAATTGATTTTCCCCAGCATGCAAGAGAGTCCTTTGAAATATTATATCCCTGGGTGTTTAGCTGGTCAATTCCTTTTTCAACCTGTACTATAAAATCAATAATGGCATTCAGGCTTTTAAGTCCTTCAGAGAGGTTTGAAAACACCTTTTCTGACTGATCAACTCTTAAAAGTGTTGCACACTGAACCAGCCCCTCCGATGCGATGCTAATGAGGTCTCCAACCTCTGTAATCCCTTTTTTTAACGCCTCTAAAAGAGCAATCTGTTTGTCTTTATTGTTCTCCATAAAAATTCCTGCTATTAGATATAATTATGACTACATTACTATAAGATAGCCTGTTGAGTCAAGGGTTTTTTGCCTTCGATGGCAGACCAGGCCCGAAGCTTTAAAAGTATCTGTCTCAAAACAGCAGCGTGCTCTTTAATGTTCCGATACATTCTCTTTGCGTCAGTTAATATCTCAACCTCACTGCTTCCTTCAAGGGATTCTTTTTCGTATTTATACAAAATAATTATCGGTTTGATAGAGGGGTAAAGACAGCCTAACTTTTCTAATTCCTCGTCAATGGGTGGTACACTCTTCCATAATGTTTTTATAAGCTCAATATTGTGATCGGGCTTCCGAATTTCCCTGGTGATAACATCAAGAATCGAGAGCAGACTGTCTGCAAACTTTTCAAGCCTTTCCAGTGCTTCTGTCTCTTCGATTTCAGACAATATTTTGCGTAATGTTTGTATATCATACCATGTGGTTAGTTTGTTTAAGACCTTCAGATACAGGTTCTCATAATCAATCGACCTGTTGTTGTCTAGTATTTTCAACCACGTTTCACGATAAATATGGGTAAAAAGGGTGGCTTTATGAATCGGTCTGTTTTTTATGAGAGGCATGTACTCTATCAGCCCGTTGCTGTCAAAGAAGGACTTAAATATCTGTACCTGCTCCCATTCAGGGGCCTGTGCTAAGCTATCTATTTCATTTTTTGAAAAGATAAGCTTTACCAGCTTAAGAACCGTTTCAGGCGATATCGTTTTCTTGCATAAGGTGGTTTTGCAGTCAGACCTGAAGTTACATGGATAACAGGCAATTTCGGGAACGATCACATAATGACCCTCTCCGTAAGGACCGGTTTCCCTGAAATGAACTGAAGCCAGAGATATGTTTACTACCGTAGTGCCCACGGCAGTGCCGATATGCAGAGGGCCTGTATCGTTGCTAATCAAAAGGTCGCAACCTTTTAATGTGGCTGACAGCTGGGAAAGATCGGTCTTTCCAATTAGATTGATTATTTCTGCCCTTGAGAGGCGCTCAAATTCAACACCATACTCTGTTTCATTCCGAGCACCTGTGAGAATTATTGTAGCTCCAAGCTCTTTTTGCAGAAGATCTGCAAGGGCAGCAAAAGAGGCTACAGGCCATCTTTTATCTTCTGCACTGGCTCCTAACTGAAGTGCTATTACAGGACCGTTAGAGTTATATCTTTTTCTTACAAGCAACTCATTAATCCAATGCATCGCCTCATCAGGCACATTCAAATGCAGACCTTTTTTTACAGGAGATACCTCACATACCTTCAGATGCATATCACAGAGATGGAAAGGATTAAATTCTCTGCTGGGTATTACATTAAAGAAGTATCTGATCCAGGGATGTCTCTTAACACTATATCCCTCGGCATCCATACTTATTCCGCGCACCTCTTTTGTGTTTATCAACGACGTAAGTACCGCACTATCTGCGGAATGCGTGAAGTTAACGGCAAGGTCATACCGAGTATCGTTTATAGTGTCAAGAATTTCCTCGACGTATCTGTATCCTTCGATAATACGACCACCTGTCACAAGATCGATTACCTTCTTAATGTCAAAGATAATAACCCGGTCAATTAATGGCAGGTGCTTACAAATAGAAGCAAATGAGGAGCTTGCAAGCAGGGTAATTCTTAGATCCCGGTACTTTTCCTTGAGTCCCTGTATTACCGGGGTGGTCTGGATAAGATCACCCATCCTTGTTAGATTTATTATAAGGACCTCTTTCATGTTCGAAGCCTCACTTCTGGAGATAAACATCTTTCATCTGATTCATTAAGAGAAAAATCTTTTCAACTCTGGAGAGAGACCCCTCTCCGCTCTGTATATTTTCAATAATGTCATCAAGATCTATGCTTCCTTTGTCATAAAACTGGCTAAGATAAGCCCTCAACTCCGTGTCTTCCCCGGCCTCTTCAATCATAGTGTCTATTGACTGTCTCGAAGTGCTCCAGGCTGGTAGCTCTATGCCATTTTCGTATATAAAAGAGAGCATTTCCTGCATACGCAGTTCGTACGTATGCTCCTTCAAGACCCGTTCTCGAGCCCTTTGAGCGATCTCCTGTCGCTCTTCCGGGCGTGAAAGATAGAACCTTATTTTTGCTCTTAGATCCTCAAGGCCGGTAAAGCAGATAATCTCTTTGTCGATCTCAAATAACTCCGGAAGCAGTGACCGTTGATCCACCAGCTGAAAACCACCGCAAGCAGCTATCTCAAATGTTCTCGGATTTACAAAATCGCCATCCGGATTTACACCTTTATGATATGGTGAAGAGTGTAAGTTAATGTTGATTTTAGATGCATTAAATATCTTTACGATCTCTTCGGTATCCACTCGTCTGCCTTCAAGTTGTATAAATTTCCCAAGAGAGGAACTCATATCCCATTCGTTTCCCCATATTTTGAAGTCAAAGTCAAGCAGACCTTCGAAGAGGCAGCGACGGTTGTAATAACCTGCGCCTACAAAGGAGATGTCACTGCCATACAGGTTTCTTTCCTCCTCCGAGAGATTTAAAGGCTTGTGTACAGAAGGAGATGAAGCCAGTGGCAGATAATGAACGTTTTTTATTCCTCTGGCTTTCAATGCGCTAAAGAACTCTCCTTTCTGGATTGTAAAAAAGTAATCGTAAAGATGGGCTATCTGCTCCCAATATGTCATCAATTTGTAATCCTCTACAAACCAGAAAGCAGTGGGAACACCGGTAGATTTCAGTTTTAATAGAGTAGTTTCGTTAATCGGAGCCTGTGCAAGGGCAAAGAGAATATCAGGTTGAAATTCCTCGCAACGTGCCAGTACAGCCTCGGAGGCGAAATTAATGAAACTGGCACGGAGCAGATCCTGTACTCTTCGGTTGGATGTAATTTTAGTGATCGAAAGATAGGCATCCTTGTATATGCTATTGTCTACATAATCCACTTTATGTCCTAAGTTACCTAATGCCTCTACACAGAATTGAGCAATAGGAAGCGAACCGCCATAAATAGGCCCTACCACCATGATTTTCAGTCCTCTCTGCATCCTTCTGTTTAGCTGTAGCCTTGACTTAACAAATTCGAAATACTGAGGATGCAGTTTTACCGAAGGTAAAAACTCCAGGGTTGTAAATCTCTGTTTTATGAAAGGGAGAGAATAATCAGTAATGATGCTAATCCTTTTAAGAACATGTTGCAGGTCTCTCACGGAAAGGGCTATCCTCAGGGTTTTCAAATCCGGCTCCATGACGATAATCTCTTTATCAGTGGCACCACAGAGCTTTTCAATGTGATAGGCAAGCCCGAAGCCTAAAACAACCAAAACAGATGTATTTGGGGTGATGTTTTGATATGATGTTAGCCAGAGTTCAGCCTCTCCTGATGGATCATAAAGGCTATGTAGAGTTGTATTGTTTATCCTGAGAGTTTTTTCACCGTTTTTTTTTTTTTTTTTTTTGTATTCTGAAGAAGGGACTGTCCTGCTCAAGATCTCTGCCAGATCAGGTTGTTTTTCACGGAGAATTTTTATATTATTATCAAAAGTTGAGTTCCTGGAGATTGATACATTAACAGCGCTGGCTGCGGAGGTGTTATTGTCAGGAGTAGAAACCGACATTGAATTCTTCTCTGCAAGACCTGAACCAAGCAATTTGCTTCCCGGTCTTTTAACCGTTACCGTCTCAATAGCCCTGTGCCATCTGTCAATAAAATCATCTAATTTAAACATCCTTGAAGCAGTCTCACGTGCAACAGCTCCGATCTCTCTGGCCAGAGACGGATTATTCAGTAATTCATTAATTCGCTTCCTCAGATATCCCATATCATTAGAAATGAAGCCATTAACACTATCCTTGATCGGAGATGTACTGTTTTCAACTGAGACAATAGGCATTCCCGTTGCCATTGCCTCTACCATCGAGATATTGTATCCATCATCAAGCTCTTCGTAAAGGGTGTTAAAGTAAAGACGATGAGCGGCATAATGTTCTTTCAGATCATCCCAGTCTCTGGAAAGGGTTGCTTCCGAAATATCAGGATTTATTCCAAGAGTACTAACAGGAATGTCTTTAAGCAGAAACTCGATTTTTTTTAGGTCAAAGTAATGCGTGTCCTTGGCTTTTAAGAAATGACCTACTCTTAAGACACTCTCGAGATCACCTCTATATGTTTTGTAATCGTTTATGTCTATGCCAATAGGGATGACGGTACCATCTATGCCCCATGCCTGTTTTTTGGCTTCGGAAACAAAAACAATCAACAGTCTATCACTGGAACAGGTAAGTTTCTTTAAATCGGATATAAATAAAGATTTGTTTACAGGTAAACCTTCAGGAGTAAAGAGAGCAGACGGTTTTGTATGAAAAATCAGAATCTTGGGCACATTAAATGATGAGACATCAAAAATGTCTAATAAATTGTGGCAGATTACACAATCATATTTATCAGCCTTGAGGTTGGCTCTGGCCATATCTTCCGTAACAAGAGAGGCGTTTGCCGGAAGAGGACGAAACTGGTACATCCAGTCGCTGTATCCGCCCTTTAGACGTGGCACAATATCAAAATGATGTCCTATCCTTGAAAGAGTATAAAGATAGCCTTCATGCCAATTGAATGTCAAAATATTGTAACCGCTGCTCATCTCCTTAACACCCCTTTTCTCTCCTTTGCTCTCCAGCTGCTTCCCTGGAAGTGATAGGAAAAGCTGTTTTTTACCTGATAAAGTCTGATGCCCATCTCCTCAGCCCTCTTTATGAAAAGTACGTCATGGGGATACGCCATGTGCCTGCCGGAACTATCAAACCTTCCGAAACTGTCATCTGTTGTAAAGCCGCCAATCTTTTGAAAGGTCTCTCTGAACATTACAAGAGGTATAAAGAAGCCACCTTCAACAATCTCCGACCTTCCCATATTTGCAACAAACTGCAGAAATGCCTCTTCATCAAACTCGTCAGGATTAACACCACAGTTGTATTCAATATTGTCCTTCCATACACCTATTATCCCTGGCTCAACGAGCTGAGAGGTCAGAATTCTGTCATCCTCTATATGTCTTTTCAGATTAATATCCCAGTCGGGTGCAAAATACTGGTCATCAGTAATGAAGCACAGAACCTTCCTTGATGCCATTGCTGCTCCGCGATTCCAGCTTGCATAAGGCCCGTAGTTTTTATCGTTAATGAAGAAGGATATGTTAAAGGAAAGCCTGTGTCTGGTCAAAACCTCGATTATGCTTTGGCTGAAACCTCCGCTTTCACGATCTCTGTCTACAAGGATGATGAGTTCATGCTTGAGACGACTGTTTTTTTTCAGACTTCTCAGACAGAGATCCAGTTCCTTTGCAGCAGAATAAGTTGGCAGTATAAGACTGAAGCCTTCCTCATCCTCCTGAGGCTTGAATGCCTCTACAATGAAGTTTTCATTAGGTTCCGGTGTCCCTTCTATACTCCTGGTACTGATCCTGACAAATCCCAGCTCATCAAGTAGACCTGATAGCCTTTCTCTGTCAAACCCATTCTTATGAAACTGTCCCGGATGAAACTGGTTTCCGTAAAAGGCAGCCACTCTTCCGAATGGTAGCTCGTTTCGATACCAGAGCCACCTTTTCTTATAGTCACTGTTAAGGAATATTTTCATGTTTTCAATAAGGTCAGGACATTCGGCTACAAGCATGCCTCCCGGTTTTAGCACTCTATACCATTCCTTTACGGTGTCTCTGAACTCCTCAAAAGAAAGATGTTCGATCAGATGATGTGATTCTATAAGATCAGCATATCCGTCTGGAAAAGGCAGTTCGTGGGCCATGGCAACAACATCAGCCACTGAGGCATCATATCCATCAATATTGATATATCCCTCCTTATAGTCAGAGCCACAACCAATATGAAGCTTTACGGAACAAGCAGTATCTACTGTTTGTGATGAATCACTACTGCAGTTTTTCTCTGCTTCGGAGAGTCTTTGCAAGAGGATTTTCAATACTTCCTCGTTAAAGCCGAACAGTTCGAGCTTCGAAATAGTCTCCCGAGCCTCAGGGTACTGTTTCAGAGACAGGCAGAGGTCTGCATACTCCGCCAGGGCATCCAAATCAAGAGGATGATAAGTAAGATAAGACTCTAAATATCCTTTTGCCTCATCGAATCGATTCGTCTCCTTAAGACGTTTTGTAAGTCTCAGCACCACATCTTTATTGTCAGGATCTTGTTTAAATGCCTCAACAAGAGAGGAGAAGGTCTGCTCATGTTGAGGGGAACTGGAATCATGTGAAGTCTCATAAACAATTGCGATATCGTTTTTTGCTGAGGCATTTATAATGTTTCTGAAAATCTGTGACAGTCTTCTTGATATTCTTTCTGGAGGCATTCCACGTGTATCCTTAAAATAGGGGATCACTGTCAGCTTTTCCTCTGCAATACCCAGATGTCTCAATGCTCTTGCTACTTGTGAGGATGGGACTATAAAGAAATCTATCCAGCATACAGCCTGTCCCTTTATGTAAGCCCTTGTATGATCTGAAACATCAGGCACCTCTTTCTGCAGGCAGATAATCGGTTTAGAAAACTTCTTCTTGAGCTCGATGGCCTGAAGAGTGTAGATGCTGGTCATACTATCCAGGTAAATCAGATCGCAATCAAACAGAGCAAACTCGAGACCGATCATATATTCCGGATCAGATGGCTGATACGGCGGGTCTATGCTTCTGTCGGGCAGTCTGACTACGGGAATCAGAGAGTGGTCATGAGGGATAGCAGAATTGCTTTTAGTATAGACCTCTACAGCGAACTCTTCAAGCAGAGGTTCGTATGCTTTGATTTCATTTATATGGAAACCCCGACCTCTGAGAATTGCTATCTTCGGTTGTAAATTATTACTGGGTAATGGAAAGGCCGGAACATTGGAAGAGACCTTTGATCTTGGAGGACGGGGCTGGATGTCATACTCCCTGAAGAGTAACTCTTCGGGTTTGCTGTAACCGGAATCCGGAATAGTGGAATAGAACTGTCCCTTTCCTGCATAACGCTGCTTATTTAAAAAGCCGTAATGTACCACATAGACATCCCAATGTCTTGTTTCTCCATCTATGCCTACTGGTTTTTCGTGAATATGCCCTTCCCATCTGATGCCCTGCCTGTTACGCCAGATTCTTGGAAAGACCTCAAAGTAGTCAAGTCCCTTTGAGTAGAATTTTTCATTGCCAACAAGATTACACTGTCTGATATGATATCCCACAACCTCGGGAGGGGTCCTTTCAAGAAGCTCTCTTATACCTTTTTCAAACTCCTCACTGAATGCCTCGTCGGCATCAAGCCTGATCACCCAGTCACCACTGCAGTGCTCCAGAGAGATCTGTCTCTGCTGCCCGAAATGTCCATTCCATGGATTCTGAATCAATACAACCTTATCATGCTTGCGGAGTATATCAAGTGTGCCGTCTGTACTGCCTCCGTCAACTACCACAATCTCATCGGCAAAGCTGCAGGAGCAGAGTGCTCTCTCAATGTTCTCTCTCTCATTTAACGTTATCATAGATACTGAAATTCTCAATTTTTGTCCTTCCTTATGCATAGAGTCTCCTCATCACATCTATCACTTTTTGTAGCCTGTGTACATAAGTATGTTCATTTAATATTCGCTCTCGTGCCCTTGTAGCGATCTTTTCCCTCTCGGTATCATGCCTCAGATAGAACCTGACAAGCTCTGGAATCTCCTCCGGTTCTTTATAAGTGATAACCTCTTTCCCCACCTCGAAAAGCTCTTCAATGGCTTTCTGATGATCTGTAAGTAAAAAGGCCCCGCATGCCGGAACATCAAAGACCCGTTGATTTACAGCCTCCCGCATCTGAAGACTTGTAGCATTGAAGTTGATTTTGCAGGCATTGTAAAAGATGGGTAGTTCATTGTAATAATTAAGTTTGGGTCTTATAATATAGCCACCATGTAGTATCTCTTTCCAGCCTTTATCACCATGAATTACTGTATTAAAAGATGACAGATGTTCTATACAGGAGAGACGATACAGAAATGTCGCCCTTCTTAAGACAGCAGTCTCAAAATCAGACTTTGTCTTCTCCGAACAAGCGTTAAGTATCTTAAAATCCCTGTCATCGAGAATCATGAGAGCCTCAACAAATCGTTGCCTCTTTTCACTCATCGGTCGGGCCACTTTATCTACAAGTGGATGTAAAGGTCTGGGCAATCTCTCCATATATTCCTCAGTTGATCTCACCATTGAGTTTCCTATAAATCCTGTTTCGGCAGCATACAGTTGAAATTCTTCTTGTGTAAGATTTCGGGGAGTAAAAACTGTTTCGTCAGTTGCAAGTGGTAAGTAGTAAACTGACTCAAATCCCATGGCTTTTACATCTTCTATGTATGTCCTATCCCAAACAAATACGACTGTATTCGGTGTGGCATTTTTGCTAAATGCCTTAACAATAATTGTCGGGCTATCCACGTACCATACTGCAACAGGTATTTCTATGGAATTGAGAAATGAGCTGATTATCCCTTCCTCATCAAATGCTATATGGTTCACTGCAATGAGAAAATCAGGTTTAAAATCTATAATCGCTTTGATAACTTTGGTAAGAATGTCAGAGGCATTCTCTTTTTTTAGATCGCCTTTTATTCTCACCACTTTATGACCGAGATTCCTTAATGCCTTTTCAATCTCAAGGGTTAAGAAATAATCAAAGTCCATTATTGCGACTTTCAAGAGAGGTGCTTTAAACTTTGGATAGCGAAGCTTCTCCCATAGCCTGTAGGATGTTGCTGCTGTAAGCTTTTCAGCTATAGGATGATAGTATTCAGAAAATGCGCTAACAGCAGATGAAAGAATGAAGACACCAAGGGGAGGCATACCCATCTTAAGCTGCATCTTTGTAATCTTTTCAAGAACCTCCTGAGGGGGAGTTGCTACGATAAATTCAATTCTTTCTTTCAAGACATCAACCTGTTTATTTAACTTCGCCATCTCATAAATTTCCTCAAGTGCTTCCACAACTACAATGTCAGCTTCAGGATATTTTTCAATAAGTTTTTCCACATGATAACCAAGCCCCAAGCCTAATACTACAAGAATACCTTTACCGTCAAAATGGCAAGCATTTACAAGTGCTTCTGCCTCTTTTTCAGGGTCATAGAGACTATGTATTGCCCTATCCCGACCGTCCGGTGAGGATACCTTCAAGGTCAGGGCTCCTGACCTTGAAGGTACAACCTGAATTGACGTTTTTAAGAAAGTTTTCATCTCGTCTCCTGAAACTATTTTATGCTTTCAAAAATTCTCCACATCTCTGCATCACCTGGATAATAATTAAGGTATCCAATAAGAAAGTCCTTAATCTCATCCACGTTGCGACCAAGCTCAAGTCCAGCAGTCACAGCATTCAGGACTGCACTTCTGAATTTCGGATCTAACTCAAGGGCCTTGACGAACCATTGATAAGCCACCTCCCTGTCACCCAGCACCCAGTACAAAGCTCCTACGTCATTTAGCGTCTCAGCTGTAACCATAAAGGAGAGTCGTGCTTTCATCATGTGTATTGCTTCCTCGGTTTCTCCTAACTCGAGATAAGCCAGTGATAACTCCTTCAATGTATTTGTATGGGACGGATCAATCCTGAGTGCCAGAAGAAAATGTTCAACTGCATCCTCGAGACGATTAAGCTTTTTTAGCAGCAAGCCTTTCTGATATAAAGCACTTGCCCTCTCTGAAGGATGAAGTTCCGAGTTAAGAATACTGTCAAGTATATTGCTGGCACGGTCGAAATCTTTTTGCATAATTAGTGCAATGCAGAAAAGAAGGCCAGTTTTCACATCTTCAGGCTTTCTATTCCATACGTATTCGAGATGCTGTATAGCCTTGGTTATGTTTCCGTCTGTTAAATATATTTTTGCCAGATTTGAGTGTGCATTGTATAAATCCGGGCATAACTCAAGAGACCTTTTGATTATATATAAGGCTTCTTTTTTATCAAATCTATGATTGTTTTCAATCAGGAGATTTAAAATCTTGTGAGCGTTAATTTTTTTCTCTGGGTTATCAGTCCACTCTTTTATAAATTCCGTTCTTTCATCCTCTGAGACAGCTAAGGAAAATGCCGTTTTCGAAACCGGAGAGGAGTCTATAGCATGTTCAATCACTGAATAACCCATTTCTTCCATCCTGTATCGTATATCAAGAAATGAATATTCGGCATTTTTGTATTTAAAACTGCCTGCACTCAGAAGTACTCTTACAGGTATTATCAGGCCGGCAAAGTCAGAGTTTTCTCTGTCCTTTAAAACAATCATGCCGAGAAGCAAATCATTACTGAATGCACTAACAAGAGAGAGAATTTCTCTGTGACGCCTCCATAAAGAAGAGTGACTGATAACTATATAATCAGAAGGAGAATTTAAAATAGCTGTATTGACAGCAGATGCGAACCCCTTTTCTGGACGGTTATGGATAAGACGCATTTTGTTGTCAATATAATTCTTTGATGGTCTCTCTGTAATAACTGTTAATGTAGCAGTTGGGGGCAGCTGTTCAACGGATCCTGGGGCTTCCGATTCGAACTGGACATACCCTATGCTATAATGGAAAGACAGGTTGCGTTGTATTTCATTCTCTTCAACTGTCTTAAGTATTGCTTCTATGCGATGTCTGTAGGTATGCTCATTGCATACCCGTTCAAATGCTGAAGCTGCAATTGCTTCCATTTCATCAGTGTGCTCTAAATAATAACGCACCTTTTCAACACAGTCATCCAGATCAGTAAATTGCACAATCTCCTTATCAGGAACAAAACATTCTGTTATACCTGCCCGAGAAATATCTGTAATATGAAAGCCACAGGATGCTGCAATATTAAATGTTGCATGATCCGGACTATATGGCTGTAGCTGGGAGGGATTATAAGGGGAGGATTTCGTATCACCAAGACTGATGTTAATTAAAGACTGTCTGTAAAGATTGAATACCTCGTTGTATGATCGAGGCTGTACAATATTTACTCCCTTTTCTGCGCCTGTCCATCCGCACCCTGCAACAGTTACTTCTATTCCGGCACTCTGTAGCTTCTCTATAAGTTTTAACCGTTTTTCAGATGGACTTCCCACCAAATGAACCTTATACCTGGGTTGCTCTCCTGGCTGTTCCGAAAAGCGTTTCGAAATGTCTGGTGCTGCTGCATAAGGCAGATAGAAGCTGTTTGGATTGCCAAAATGTCTGTGATACATTAAAGATGCCTTGTCCTGCAGAAAGACATGGGTAAAATATCTACCGTAAGAGCAGCTTCTTATTGCATCAAAGGGTTCGTCTAAAAACCAGACCACAAAAGGAAGGTTTCTGCTTCTTATCTCCGCTAATACCTGACGAGGAATTACATACCCCTGTATTGTAAGTACCAGATCCGGCTCGAACCTGTCAATCAGAAGCGGAATCTTCCATGCATCTTCGGCGTATTCTTCGATAACCTTTAATAGAGAGTTCTCAAAACGGGATGGCTTGCATACTGTCTTGTGGAGGAAATATGAAGGCTTAACAGTAAAGAGGTAGACATCATGTCCCATCCTCATAAGTTCTTCAACCATTAAGTCGGATATATATTGATGAGGCCACATGAAGGTTGGTGAGATAAAGAATATCTTTTTGCAATCACTTTCTCTGTATGTAGCGATTTTTGTTGTTTTCAATATTTCATAAAGCCATTCATGCGTGACGTTCTCTATGTGATTAAACTGCTGTCTTATATGTGGATGTCTTTCCACGATTGTCTTATCTGACGAGATTACCAGATCCACCATTCGCAGAAGGCGGTCTCTTACATTTTGTGCCCTCACATCATAATAATAGGTGCGCAGGAAGTTAGATGATAGGGTATTTGCCTCGGACTCGATAGATTCATCATAGATTAGTCTGATGCCTTTTAGTCTTGCCTCAGTTGCAATTACTATTGCATCAGGGCTTATTATGTTTGAAAAGATAATCACATCAGCGTTTGAGATATAGATGTTTTTGTATTCAAAAATGCCGTAGTAAGAGACTTCTATAGTTCCGGCCTCTTTTAACGTGTCCAGGGGTTTTATTAGTCTCTGAATTGTTGTTGGCAGATACCACTGATATATAACATGTACTTTTATCATTGTTCATCCTCACTGTTAGAGAGAGTTTTCCTGTAGGCATCAATCGTCATTTGCACCGCTTTTTTAAAAGTGTATCTCTCCCTTACAAAGTTACGGGTTTTTTCTCGCAGTTTATGGTTGTTTTTAAATGCCTTAAGCACAGCATTTCTTATCGATGAAACAGAGCCAGGATTTACATACAGGCCAAGATCACCGTAATACTCAATTTCGCCGGCCCGGTCAGCTACAACTGGTGTGCATCCGGACATTGCAGCCTCAATTGTTGAGAGGGCTATTCCTTCAATCCAGCTAGGTTGAACATGTACTTTTGCTGCTGCAAAGGCACTGGCAAGATGACGATGTTTCAGTTGAGAGATGAAGATAGTGTTTTTGTGGGCCCATAACCTGCATAGTTCATAGTATTCATCATCTGTTTTAGCACCAACTATAACTATGGGTATTTCAGGATAGTCTCGCAAAGCATAAAGAGTCATCAGTTGATTCTTCCGCCATTCAACGTGCCCTGCAGATATTACAAAGTCCTTTATGCCGTATCTGTTTGTAAAGAACTCAGGCCCCTGAACTCCGAAGAGATCATCATCAGCAGAGTTGTATACAATGGAAAAAGGAGCCGTGCGGTTAAGGTTCAGACTCATCTGTCGCATTTCGGTATAAGAAAAACAAATTATTCTGTCTGCCATCTCAAGTAGAGCCCGCTGATCTTCTTCAAGGTTCCACTGTGCGTAAAAACGCATTTTCTGGTATAAGTTGCCAGCACGTAATTCACCCTTTTCCAGTTGGTGCAGGAAGGCATCTCTCTCATTGCTGTTCGGGATTTTAAATATCTTGTTTATTGTGTTTATTATGAAGTTCGTCTCTGACATGTCCATATATATTGTTGAGACAACAACCTTTTTATTCTCTTCTTTCACAGCACAAAGTTGAGAAAGTGCATCCTGAGTCTCCCAGGCATTATGAAAGAGATGTACAAGATCGTATCCCTCTGAGCCGGGATCAAGAGACAATGACAGATCAGCGTGAACTCCGTAACGTTTCAGCATATCCATTGTATTGAGCACCCTTCCCCTGGGCCCGGTGGCATCGTCAATGTTTGCAAACAGATAGGGGTGTACAAGAATCAAAACCTTCATCTTATAATCCACTGCTGCGTCATCGCCTACAGCTCCAAAGGTTATTATGAAGCTGTCATCGTGGTTTTCTAACATAAATGACTGAGGTACAATATTGAAATATTCCCTGTAAAGTTGGGTCAGAAATTTTCTCCCTATGAAGTTGCAGGTACCGCTGAAAAAATTCTTGGAGCCTTTTGCAATATTTGATTTTGAAAATGCATCCCTGGTGCGAACAGAGAGATAACCGTCTCTTTTTAAAATCCTTTTAAGCTCGGCAAAATATCCCCTGACATCATATACAAATCCGAGGTTATCCCAGAGATAGACAGCATCGAATTCCTCATCCGAAAACTGCTGGAAATCCCTGGGACTTATGGCATTGATCTGGATCAAATCAACATTTTCATGCTTCAAAACATTCGTAAGAGCTTTGCTTTCCTGTCCTATGCTTAATACCCGGAATCCGTCATCAAAATATCTTCTTGCCAGAAACACCCGCCACTCGAAAACTGGATCAAATGACGGATACTGCTTTTGATATCGTGACAGAGCCCTGATAGCGATCTTCGGTTTAGGAAAGGGATACATACTTATCAGATAGCAGTTCGGGCATTCCCTTACTTTGAAGATGCCTCCTGTTTCGTCTTTGACAGAGAGTATGTATTTGGTACTGCTTCTGCAGTAATGGCACTTAGTCATGGTACCTCCTGAACCATTCCTCAAGCACTAACAGACACCAGAGTTTCAGCGAGTTGTGCCTGTCAGTAGTTATCCTTTGCGGATCAAGAAGAGACTCAACATACCGCGGCTTGAAAATATTTCTTTCCTTTGCCTTCTTACTAAGCAGAGTCTCTCTGAGATACTCATAGAATGACTGCTGGAACCATACGAATATCGGTACGGAGAATCCCATTTTTTTTCGGAAGATAACCTCGTTGGGTATTCTGTCTTTCATGAGCTTCTTGAGTATATACTTCTGAAGATTGCTCCTGTATTTAATATGAAAGGGCAGACCGATGCAGAAATTGACAAGCCTGGGTTCAAGGAACGGCACCCTTACCTCAAGAGAAGCGAGCATACTTGCACGGTCAACCTTGAACAGGAGGTTGTCTGATAGATAAGTCGAAACATCAAACATCTGAACCTTTTCTAAATCATCCGTCACAGCCATTTTCTCATAAAATTCTCTGAATTTTGTTGTTACATAGTCATCAAAACCTCTGACATCTCGGTGCAGTAACAAAAGTAATTCACCGGGGCGGAATGAGCATAAACTGGAAATATACTCATCGTATTTAAGAGCAATACCATCTCTGAGGTATTGATAGAGTTCGGGATTAACCCTTGTTAGCTCTCCCAGAAGTTTTACCGTCCGTATGGCAGATTTGTATCTGTCATATCCCCCAAATATCTCATCACTACCCTCACCAGAAAGGCACACGGTTACTGATTCACGTGCATATCTTGACATCAGATAGGTAGGAATAATTGCCTGATCAGCAAAAGGCTCGTCAAGGGTCTGAATGAGATCCTGAATAAGATCAAAGGCAGTGCTTGCTTTCAGAATCAATTTGTGATGTTCCACGTTGGGAATGTAGTTTGCTGCTATGGTGGCATAATCAAGTTCACTGTATTCCCTCTCTTCAAAGCCTACGGAGTATGCTTTAACAGTGGTTCCGGTTGTAGCCGACATATAGTATGTTATCGTGCTTGAGTCCAGCCCACCTGAGAGAAAGACTCCCAAAGGCACATCGGAGATGAGTTGCTGTTTAACGGAATTATGCAGCAACTCATCTATTTGTTCAGCAATGATCTCTTCCGAGAGATCATATGTGTGCTCTGGCTGAGGTGTCCAATAGCGTTTTGTTCTGAGTTCGCCGTTGTCAAGCAACAGGCAGGTTCCGGCCTCAAGCTTTCTGATGTGCCTGTATATGGTTTTAGGTGACGGAACATACTGGAGCACCAGAAAGTCTGCTACTGCGCTATAATCGATCTCACCTTTTCCGACGGCAGGAAGGAGAGCCTTTAGTTCCGAACCGAAAACAAAGGTCGAGCCATCCCAATAGTAGTACAGAGGTTTAATGCCGAGATGGTCTCTTGCTCCAAAGGCTCTTCTCTTTACCGAATCCCATATAACAAAAGCAAATTGTCCACTCAGATAGTTGAGGCTATCTTCACCGTATTCTTCATATAAGTGAATGATCACCTCTGTATCACAGTTAGACCTGAAGGAGTGGCCTAACTGTTGAAGAAGTCTTTTAAGCTCAAGATAGTTAAAAATCTCACCATTGTAAGTAATCCATATAGTGCCATCCTCATTGCTCATGGGTTGATGACCTGCAGAAGAAAGATCAATAATAGACAGCCTCCTGTGCGCAAGCCCGACTGTCCTGTCACCAGATATATATATACCAGCATTATCAGGGCCTCTGTGGGCCATGCAGTCACGCATGCTCCTAAGGATATTCTCATCAATTCTCTTGTCTGAAAATGAAATAAAACCGGCTATTCCACACATGAGCTTTTCCTATAGTTGTTCCAAACGTTATTTCTTGCGAGCAACTATAAATAAAGTTGTAATGGCCAGATCATCCACTGGCTGTACCCTAAAGCGTTCGTCAAAATGCTGCATCACTGATTCTATTTCCTCCTTATCAACTCTCATCTCTGGTATATATTCAAGAATTTCAAATCCCTCACTCTCAAATACAGACCTGAACTCACTTGCTCTAAATCTGTTCATGTAACCATGGGGCACAAAGCGGCAATAATCATCCATAATAAATCTCCATGACTCCTCAGATTCACGAAGAAACTCAAGAGGTCTATTAAAATCCCTGTGATCTCTCAGATCAATACAATGTGCTGTTAATCCTCCCGGCTTTAAAATCCTTTTGATTTCTTTAATACACTTTACGGGGTCTCTTACATGCTCAAACGTGGCATGTGAGAACAGAAAATCAATTTTCTCATCTGCAAAGCCTGTGTCCTCAAATGTCCTGTTGCCAAAGTGTCTGATGCAGCAGTCTCCTACTCGATAATGGCCTGTATCGAGTGTTTGATACTCAGGCATCTCAAAATAGGCCCCTCCTGTAATGAATTCAAGATGGGAGAGCAGCTGAAAAAGTTTCTGCAAGGAATTCATAAAGATTTCAAGATCAAAGCTTAACAGGGGAAAGGGATCCAAAGTGTATGCCTCCTTAACGCCTATAAGGGAGAACAGGACTTCACATCCCAAAGATCCGCCAGGACCTATCTGCAACGTACTTACTGGTGTCTTTTCCAAATACTTTAACATCGGACGACTGTATCGGTTGAATATTGTGAGATCATAAATAAATGAACCCTGCTGACCTTCCCCTTTACTAACAAGTTCTGTAAAAGCTGTGTTGTATTCTTTTGCGTCGTACTGCTTGAAATCGTATTCTTTAATAATATTGGATAGTGTATCGTTTATGGTAATCTCGGCAGGTAAGCTTAATCTTGTGTTCACATCTGGCTCCTGATTGTGCAGCTGTCTGTACTGATTGAATGCCTGCACTATATCAGCCATTGTTATGTTTATTTCTGTTGTTACTTTAATCATAGATTCACCCCCCTAATCTGTTCCTCCGGCAAATTTTCCAGAACATAAATGTAAGAAGGAACACGGACACTGTAAGTACGACCGTTTGTGCGGGGGTCGGAATTGTCAGAGGTAGAGAAGTATATCTGCTCATACCACATGGAATACCTTCCTTTGCCAGCTCTTCTGATCTCCTCATGAAGAGCATTTCCAAGAGGCAGAGGATTTCCATCTTCATACAGAATCAGGTGATTGTAAACCGGCAAGTATGAAAACATTTTTGCGGCCATGGTTCTGAAAGGATAGATGTAACAGTATCCTTCTTCATGGAAAATATACTCCCTCGGTAGTACAAAGTCTATAGCCGGCATGTTTTCAACAGCAGAGGAGAGTTTCTTGTCAGATTCTTCCAGGTCTCTCCTTGAGGGTGATTGCATTTGAAGCACAACGGTTCGTTTTTCATGGAAGAGATATCTGAAAAGATCCTCAATGCATCTTTCCTTGTTCTTGAGTATATCGGGTATCTGGGGAAACGCAGTGGCAAGAGTCTCCAGATCCCTGTCAGAGAACATCCTCTTTAAAACATGGATATTCAATTTAGCTGTTTTTTCTGACAGACAGAGGAGTTTATGGAAATAGGGGGTTAGATTATCAATGAATACGAATCCGTGGTTATAGAATTTTTCAACTAAAACGGAAATCGGTCGTTCATTCGAAAATGTATTAGGCAGTGAAGTGGCGAATATAATCGTATTACTTGAATTTGAGCATGAAGATATTAAAGAATCTACCTGTTCGTTGGTCAGAGCTTCCGGGGGATCGAGACAAAGACAGAGATCATAATGTCTCTCCAGTTTTGAGTTTGGGTTGTCTTTGCTGAAACCGGCTACAGTAACTCCTCTTAGCTCAAACTCTTTAAGCCATTCCTCAGAGTTGTAACCGATATTTATTACACTGCCAGGCTTAAAGGTTTCACAGATTTGACTGACAATGGATGAGATGACGTATGAGTCTATTTTATTAATCAAGATCTCGGCCGCCAGGTCAGAAGAGAAATATTTTTCAACATATTCTCTTGAAGCCTTTCCAATACGCTCCCTTTCTTCCGGATTGAAAACAAGCCGTTTTAGTTGAGAGCAGACATCCTCAGGGGTTTTTGCATTACAGATAGGAGGCGGCGATGGCATAACCTTCTCCATTATCTCAGAACGTCCATTGGCTATGACAGGACGACCGACTGCCATGGCATCAAGACCGGCCATTCCGAACATACTGTCTCCTAACTGTTCAAAAATGATATCCGCTTTTTTCATTTGCTCCAGGACCTCAATCTGGCTCATCTCGTCATGCCAGGTAACCAATGGTTCAAGCCCCTCCTGTCGGACCAGTTCCATGGTTTCTGGAACATGTGCACCTTTCCGTACAAGGTGAATATCAAGGGGTGTCTTATGGGTTCTGTAGAAAAGTCCAAGGCCTCTTATCATGATATCCGAGCCTTTATAATCCAGATCCGTATAAAACGGTGGCTTGGACCTGTCCCATGTAAGCCGCGTTGCGCAGAATGTTCTGATAATTCTGTTGGATGGAGGCGGTGAAAAGGCTATATCATGGGTGTCTGTCATTAAGAAGAATGTTCTTTGCCGGTTATTTACTCCTAACTCGTTTAACAATTTATCAGCCCTGGGAAATGCCCCTTCAGGGAAAAAGACTACGACAACAGCTTGACTAATCCCAAGGCGCTGAGCACTAACACGTTCCTCGTAAAACCGGCGTGCTCTCTCGTATTCCGGACTTGATGGATTCAGTCCGGAGCTTTTCAATCTCTCATCTACATGCTCTGGCCTTGCCAGTGTCAAAAGATCTGTTCCGGTTAAGAGAGCTACGCTTGGACGGTTTATCTCTGGTGCAAGACATATTGCGTATTGGTTCAGTACTACAAGATCACATGTCTTCAGCAAGCTCACGACATCTCTTTCTTTCTGTTCGTCCCGATCTGCATGATTCCACAACTCCAAGGGACTCACATCGTATATCCATTCAGGATATGTTGAAAGATCCTTATACTTGTTCTCAGGACGATCAAGTGGTGTTCGCCTGTCATGCGTTATAATAAAAAGCACATCATGCCCCATTCTCCGGAAAGCACGGGCTAGCATAAAAGGATAATTATTCGCATTCCCTATAAAACCGATTCTCATTTTACTGCAACCTCATTAGGTGTTTGACTTTTTAAATAATCTTTTGCCGTAGGTCCACAATTTGCAATCATATCCAGGACCGTTACAGTGTCCACAAACTCTCCCCATAGTTGTGGGTATGGTTTGTAATCATATGTTTTGTATTCCAGTCCGATACCGTGTATCTCAAAGAGGTTTTCATCAAGATATGCCTTGGCTGTCGGTCCGGAGAGGTAAACGGTAGCTCCCACCTTTTTAAGCAGGTTTATTAATCGCTCAGTTTTTGAGCCCTCCACTCTGTAATCTCGTGACATTACGATGGGAGTTTTTATATCAAGATATACACAGATCAGCTTGATTAATCTAAGATTAAGCTGAGTGATTGTGGAGTCCCCTGCGGAGACCCCTTCTTCCCAGATTTCCATTGCATCCTTGAAGTATGGAGCAGGCTCGAGAGAGTATCTCAAAAGACCACGATGTCTGTCCTGCCAGGACTTTTCAGAATTGCATATAAGCACCTGATCTATCGGCATCTCTCTCTTGCTTTTTACAGGTACTGTTAGCCATTTCAGGCCCTTTGGGGTCTTGACTTTGTTGCGATTTCTCCAATTACCTTTAGATCCGTATGCTACGTCATCAAACACAATAAACAGATCTACACTGTCAATGAAATCAAAGTATCCTCTCCAGGGTATGTAACTTGATTGAATAATTCCAACTCTCATATGTTCAGTCCCTGCTATATTTTCCATATGGAACGGTTCTCTTTTTTCTTGCTATGAAAAACTTCCTTGTCATCTGCTGGCAGAGTTCATAATTTGGGTTATTGATTATGAGATCTTCTATAGCTTGATTTACTCCGTTGTAGGTGGTGAAGGCATCATCAAAGCAGAGCCAGCCGCCTTCGACCAGAAATGGTTCTATATTTTTGATATCCTGACATACCGCTCTGTAACTATGGTCACCATCGATAAAGGCAAGCCTGCACCTGAAGTCTATGGGCATGTTGGTTTTCAGTATTTCAGATGTGCCTCGAAAAGGTCTGACAATATCTGTAAGGTTATACTTTTTTATGTTTTTGTAAAAAATATCGAATACACTGTTGTATTGCTCATAAAGTGGAGCTATATCACGTTCAAAAGGCTCTTTCCAAACTGTCTGTTCCTGATAGCCACCATACCTTTTATCACCTATTAATACCTCAAAGGAATAGCTTCCGTCCTGATTTTGCTTCCAGTCATCCTTTTCCGGAAAGAGGTCTATACAGATTAGTTTTGTGTTACCAGTCATTTTAGCAGCCATCCCTAATACCACAGATGACCTGCCACACCAGGCCCCAATCTCTACAATGTCTCCATCCAGATCCGCTGTTATGAAGGCCAGATTAAAGAGCGTGTATAACTCATCTACAGGTGTCCAGCCAGGTATGTCCTGTACCATCTCTTCTATCTGCCTGATAACGGGAATTGTTTTGTCCGTAAGCTTCATTCTCCTCCCTTAAACTCCTCTATCATATCAGCGTAACTTCGCCCCTCCCAGGGCCAGCGTGTTGCTTCCCAGTCCGGACAGTCTCTGCAGAATCGGTGCTTGCTAAAATTGCCTGACAGGTGCGCCTGCCGGAGTTCTTTGTAGAAACTTCCCTGCCAGCATTCTCTTATCGTTGTGTTGCGATAATCCTCTATAACTGACCCGTGTACCCAGTCAGAAGGACAGAATGATAATTCGCCTCTTGCATTCAGCACAATTCTTTCCCACGGATACAAACACGGCCGTCTCTTTTTCCCTTGATTGTGGCTTCTTCTCATAGCCGCCAGGGTAGTCTTGGCCCCTGAACAGGAATGGAGTCTGCGTATTACAACATAATCTGCCCCCTGGTCTTTCCAGAAGGCTTCAAAATCCTCTCTTTCATGCAGATTTATTGGCTGCTCCACAAAACTGACTACCACCTTGGTTTTTAATCCTGACTCCTTTACCCAGTTGATCAATCTGAGAACATTTGTTCTGGTAACAGATAGGTCTCCTTTTATCCGAACTTTGGCATAAGTCTCAGCTGTAAATGCATCAATGCTAATATCAATCAGATGCACCCCCGAGTCAAGCAACATCTGCGTTCTCTTCTCATTGAGAAGCGTTCCATTAGTTGTGAGTGTTACCATCACACCGGAGTTGTGGGCCGCGTATCTTATCATTTCATACCAGTGAGGATGCAGAAGAGACTCGCCATTGCTGGCATAACGTATATATTGTGTTATGCCTTTACCATGTTCTTTAACTTCATCCACCATCCTGGCATTTAATTCCGGGTCAAGATGAGAGGCATTGTAATAACGGCTGTTTTTGAACTCATTATGTGGGCAATGAATACATGCAAGGTTGCAAACCTCGGTTATATCCACTATCACCTGAGAAGGGAATTCCCTTCTCAGCCGTCCGTAAAAACCGTATCTGCTCTTGCTGTCAGAAGTTTCTTTAGCCGCGATTGCCATTGTTTAACTCCTAAACATATCCATAAAGTACCCGGGTTGCATGTGAACGTCTTAAAAACTCCTCTATCTGTTCCCTTGTTAGAACTTCCTTATATTTTTCGTTTGTATTAGGTGTAATATCTACAGGTATGTCATCAAAAGGAGGAATCTCGCAAAAGTCACAGATTATTTCTAACAATGCCTGTGGGTTACGGCAAAGATCCTCGTATCTTATCGTAAGTAGCTGGTCAGGAGAATCGTATAGCTGGACAGGAATGTAACTATTTACAGCTGTCCAATAATCCACGATACGTGCTGCACCGCCTCCAGGGAATACTCTGTCATTGTTATGAAACACAGTTTCTCTATCCCTGTCCTGTGGAGCCGGAAGTACCCAGAAGCAAGGGAACTCCACATCCGGCCAGTATAAAACCTGAAAGGGCTGTGTCTCCATGATCTTGATCCAGCTTGAAACAACAGGCAGACAATCTCTGATAATATGAATAAATTTTGCATCCGGGAAGATCGCTCGGATATATCTGAGTTTGTTGGACAGATGAGGGCATTTGTTTACAATCCGCTTTGAACTGTCACCTGACAGAACTTCATTGTAGTAGTAAGCTCTCATGGTATTGATAATATCTGGAGTCACCTGCTTTTCATCCATATAGAGACAGTAATGATAGCCCGTATGACCTTTCTCTATGTGAGAATACCCGAGCCCGCTTATGATACATTTTCCATGTTTAATCCAACCGATATGATCCTCACCGTCAGGATATCCTGTGGTACCAACAAGATGAGGATGTTTTTTCATTATGTTAAATAGCAGTGTTGTTCCTGACCTGCCACAACCAACAATAAAGATGGGTTTTTCTACTTTCACCATCTGTCCATATTTCTCCAATTATAGATTTCTTATGATCTGAAATAATTGAAATAATTTATGTAAGACTCTGTTCAAATAGCCTCAAGAATTCAGTAAATACATGGCGTGCATCCTTGAAACTCATAGATGCACTGATCGGCAGTGTCAATATTCGTTCACACACATAATCGGTATTTATGAGATCATCTTTGCAGTATTGACTATACAGTGGCATTTTATGAAGAGGGGGATAATGTATTGCCACACCTATATTACGATTTCTTAATTCAATAACAAATTCGTCTCTTGATTTCGAGAGCTTCTCAATAGGAAGGAGTATTGTAAAGAGATGTCTTGAGTGCCTTTCTGCAAGACAGTCTCTCTGAAACTCTACTCCGGTATTCTGTAGTTCCTCATAATATATAGAAGCGATTTCCTTTCTGATTTTAAAGAATTCCTGTTGACGCCTTAGTTGTACTCGTCCGATACAGGCTTGAAGATCGGTGTAGTTCATTTTGTATCCTAATTCACTTATTAAAGGAACAAGAGCAGCTTGAGGATTTATATACCGCTTCCATGCATCTGAGTTAAGACCATGCTGTCTTAAAGAACATAGTCTTGTATATAGCTCTTCATTAAATAAGCTTATGGCTCCTCCCTCTGCTGTAGAGAGGTTTTTGTTTGCATAGAAACTAAAGCATGTCAGATTGCCGGAGGAGCCAACGCAGGTTCCGTCAGGATATTTGGCGCCCAATGCATGAGCAGCGTCTTCAACAATTGCAACATGCTCTGGCAAAGCTTTAGCAAGTTTGTTTACATCAACGGCATATCCTCCCATATGGACGACAATAACAGCTTTGGTTTTGTCGGTAATCTTTGCAGCAACGCTTTCAGGAGTCAGGCACAGGGTATTTGGGTCAATATCACAGAAGACAGGTGTAGCTCCTGTATAAAGTATGGCATTGGCAGTGCTGCACCAGGTCAGGCTTGGACATATGACCTCATCTCCTGGCTTTATACCCAGCACAAGGAGAGATAAAAACAGAGCCGAAGTGCAGGAATTTACAGTAACAACATATGGTGCCTTTAAAAAACTGGCAAGCTCCTTCTCAAAGGCTATGGTCTCTGGCCCCATGCCAATCCATCCGGAACGCATAACTCTAATCAAAGCCTCGATCTCATCATCACAAAAATTAGGCTTTCCAAAAGGTATGAACATTCGTTGGTCAGTCCTTTCTTCTGTCAATACTCTCACGTTGATATCAGCTTTCATTTTTATCCAGTTAAAAATTAAAGAAAGAAGTTTTTAGGAACACATACTCTATGAAAGCAAAATTTATACCAGAAGAGAACAAGGCGGATTTGTAAGAAAGAATGCAGAAATTGTTAATGAAGGGTTACTGTAATATTCAAACATTAATATTTAGTTTTGATGCCCTTGCACTGTTAATCCCCCCTTGACAAAAACCATCCTTCATCTTCTTTACTGTTTGCAGCTTCCTCTTTATTGACCACATATTATTCTGTATCGATTCCTTTGATTTTCTGTCTACATTTAGGATCATGCCTACCAACGTCTTTATTTCGTCGGCAATTTTTTCCTCCATTGAGGAATTTCTGTCACTGTCAATATCCTTACTTCTGAAGGAGGCTATGTCAATTTTTTGAATATTCTCCAGAATTCGCTGCCTCTCTTGTAGGAGCGTAACAGCGTAATCAACTTCTCCCCTGTCAAGGGCATTTTTCTGCTGCTGAGATATATCAAGTAGTTGCCGGCATAGTGTCAACAGTTCTTTCATCATACCTTTAACCCCGCTGTTATTGTATTCGCTCCTTCGCTTGCAATGGGCTGAGCAGAGTCATTCCTTTTGGACTCTAATTCTTTCCATCCTGACCTTAATATATCCAGCAGCCTGACAGCCTCGTCAAATCCCTGAGGGTCATTATGAAGATTGGCATGCACAAGCCGGTCCAGTATATAATCATAGAGCATCTTCAGATTGTTTGCTATCTCTCCGCCCTCTTTCATGTTCAGTGCACTTGAGAGTTCGCCAATAACAGCTGTTGCCTTACCGGTGTATAGTCCCTTTCCGGCCAGGTCTCCTGCAGCCAGCTTCTCCTTTGCCAGCCTGATAAAATTGAGAGCTCCGTCATACATGAGAGAAATGATTCTCACGCTGTCAGATGTGTTAATCTCCGTCTTTTTGTACTCCATTGCATGATAGTTCATTGAATACACCTCCTTTATAACATGCTTACAAGGTTCATCAGGAATGTGCTTTCAGCACTCATATTTGTTAATAACGACTCCAGAGCAGCAAACTGTCTTCTCAGGTTCTCCTCTACAATTGTCAGCCTGCTTTCCAGGTCGGAAATCTCATCAGAGATGTCCTCAACCAGATCCTGAAGCCCTTCGGTGCGTATTGTGATCCTTCCATCCGTTGAGTCCGTTACATCATCGATATAGTCATAAAGCTCCACAGCGATTCCTGCTGTCGAATCCGTAAACAGGTCTGCCACCTTATCAAGGCTGGTTGTTAGCTTCTCATTCAATGTAGAACTGTCGATGGTAAGTTGTCCTGTTTCGTAATCTGTGGTGATTCCAAGCTGTGCAAGTGTTCTCAGGTCTTCAGAAAGCCCTGAGACCCTGCTTGTAACAATGCTTTTTAATCTGTTGATGATCTCTCTGGCTGTGGACTCTCCGTTAAGGGGGCCGCCTGTATGTGTTGTAGTGTCATACTGGGAGTTACTGGAGACATAGTCAACAACCTCATTGTAGGCACTGACAAAGTCCTCTATATTTTGCTGAATCGTGTCTATGTCATTGTTCACTGTGATTGTTACGGAAGAGGTGCTCTCTGCCTTAAGCGTAAAGGTTACTCCAGGGATTACGTCGGATATGGTATTGCTATCCTTTACTATATCTATGCCTCCTATTCTGAACTTTGCATCTGCTGCCGTGCTTGCTGTGAAGTCTGAATCAGAAAAGCCGGTAAGGGTTGTATTTGTTGTAATTGTTATTGTGTTGGATGAGCCCGTATCCTGACCTGTAAGAACCAGCCTGTAGTCGTTTGTTCCCACATTGATTATTGTTGCTGTTACTCCTGGGTTGTTTGTATCATTGTTAATAGCGTCCCGGAGATCTTCCAATGTGGCACCGTCAGCTACTGAAAGAGTGACAGTGGTTCCGGCATAAGTATATTCAAAGGTTTGCGAGGCTCCTGTGCTATTGATAACGTCAGTGGATGACGTCCATGAGGTGGTGCCAGTACGACGGTCAGCAGCGGCAAGCTGGATCTTCCCTGCCACGGAATGAGGCTCTATAGTGTATATGCCAGCAGAGGCAGAGTTGCTTGCTGTGGCATCTATAATTGTCTCATTACTGACAGAAGCAGTCTTTTCATAGAAATTGGTGGAGGTTCTTAGCTTGTCCACGGCATCCTGAAGAGAAGAAAGCTTAGATGATAAGGTGTTATAGACGCTGATTTTATCCTGATACCGGGACTGTCTGCTCTGAAGCCTGTATATTGGCTGTCTTTCAACCTCTATAATACTGGCTATTAACTGATTATAATCTATTCCTGATGTTACACCAACTCCGGTTATAACAGCCATTTATGCCTCCCTGTCTAATATTAAGCCCACTTTTTTCTTGATAAACCTGGCAATCTTCATCATCTCTTCGGGAGGAATCTGTCTAACCACCGCTCCCGTCTCTTTATCAATAATCTTTGCAACCACTGTTTTAAGCTCTTTATCTATCTCTAACTGTATTGTTCTGTTTAAATACTTATCTATAACGACCTCGTTATTTTCTGTTTTCTTTTTTTCTTCGGTCTTTGTGGCAAGGAGGTTCCTGCTCCGGGGGGTGCCATCCTTTTTTGGCGCACTCTTCTTTGTTGCAGATTCTGCTGTGCTCTGCGTTGTCTGAATGCTTATGTTCTTTATGCCATCAATCATGGCTTGCCCTCATTCTGGCCGGAAGGAGAGGCGTAGCCCCTCCTTCCGAACCGAAATTATCCCAGGAGCTGAAGTGCATACTGTGGCAGCACATTCGCCTGTGCAAGAATTGCAGTGCCTGCCTGTACCAGTATCTGGTTCCTGGTAAAGATAGCTGTTTCATACGCGAAGTCCGCATCTCTGATTCGTGAGTTTGCAGCGGAGAGGTTCTCTGATGCGATTCTAAGGTTGTTAATGGTGGATTCCAGCCTGTTCTGAATAGCACCAAGGGTGCCTCTGCGTTCTGCAACTGTGGAGATAGCAGAGTCAATCTGAGTGAGTGCTGACTGGGCATTTGCCGCAGATGAGATGGTACCGAAGGTGCCCGTAATTCCGAGTTTTGTGGTGTTTGTTGCGTCAATACCCGAGAAAAAGGTAATTCTGTCGTTGGTGGTATTTTTGAAGCCGACCTGCAGTGTGACACCAGTTGTAGACTGAGAACCGTCGAGGAGTTTGATGCCGTTGAACTCTGTTACACTGGCTATTCTGTCAATCTCGGACTTAAGCTGCTGATACTCGTTATCCAGAGCTGACCTTTCTGAAGAGCCAAGAGTTCCGTTTGCAGCTTCCTCAGCCAGCTCTCTCATCCTGGTAAGGATGTTTCCGATCTCTGTAAGTCCGCCTTCTGCTACCTGAGCAAGACTGATACCATCCTGAGCATTACGGATCGCAACCTGGATGCTTCTCACCTGGGCACTGACCTTCTCTGATATGGCAAGCCCTGCAGCATCATCTGCTGCTGAGTTAATTCTAAGACCTGAGGAGAGTCTCTGGACTGATTTGCTCAGACTGGCGTTACTCTTCGCCAGGTTTCTCTGAGCATTTAAAGACATGATATTGGTGTTAATAACTAATGCCATCTTTTACCTCCTTGTAAAAGTTTTCTCTGGTAGCATCCGGCTACCATTTAGCTTTGGCTTCTGGTCCAGATTCTTCCCGCTAACCACCTCCTTTCCGGACCTTCTTGTCTGTCTGATATCTATATCGGACATTTGAAGAAAAACTTTAATCTTGACAAAAGTTTTCCGTAACCATAGAATGAAGTAATTATGAACATCTAAGGGAGGATGACAATGTATTGGGAGCCAGATAAGGAGTGCATGGACAGAGATGAGCTGGAACAGCTGCAGCTTGAACGGCTTGAGGCTACAATAAACAGAGCCTATCTGAATGTGCCTTTTTATCGTAAAAAATTTGACGAACTCGGCATTGATCCTGACCAGATCAAGTCCCTTGACGATCTAAAGAGGCTTCCTTTTACCACAAAACAGGACCTGAGAGACAACTATCCCTATGGACTTTTCGCAGTGCCTCTGAGGGAGGTGGTTAGAATACATGCCTCCTCCGGTACAACTGGTATTCCTACAGTTGTAGGATACACGAAAAATGATATAAAGACCTGGTCGAATCTGACGGCAAGGGTGCTTACAGCCGGAGGCGTTACAAAGGATGATGTGGTGCAGATCGCCTTCGGATACGGACTCTTTACAGGAGGTTTTGGCCTTCATTACGGAGCAGAACGTATAGGTGCCTCTGTTATTCCCATTTCAAGCGGCAACACCAGAAGGCAGATAAAGATAATGCAAGACTTCAAGACCACGGCCCTTATCTGTACACCCAGCTATGCACTGCTTCTGGCAGACACCATGTACGAGATGGGGATAAATGTTAATGGTCTTTCCCTGAAATACGGCCTTTTCGGTGCAGAACCATGGTCGGAGAGGATGAGGAAGGAGATAGAGGAGAAGCTGAAAATCACCGCTACTGACAACTATGGCCTGAGTGAGGTGATGGGACCCGGTGTGGCAGGAGAGTGTCTTGAAAGAAACGGGCTTCATATCAATGAGGACCATTTTCTGGTAGAGATTATAAATCCTGATACCCTTGAGCCAGTTAAGCCGGGAGAGGTGGGTGAGTTAGTTATCACTACCCTTACGAAAGAGGCTTTTCCAATGATCAGATACAGGACGAGGGATCTTACACGTCTTATAACAGAGCCGTGTCCCTGCGGAAGAAAGTTCTACAGGATGTCCAAGGTGCTTGGTCGGACGGATGATATGCTCATAGTAAAGGGCGTGAACGTCTTTCCCTCGCAGATTGAGTCAGTCCTTTTCGAGATAGAAGGCACAGAACCTCACTACCAGATAATAGTTGACAGAAAAGGCCATCTTGATGAACTTACAGTACTTGTTGAGGTATCAGAGCAGATCTTCTTTGACGAGATGAAGAAACAGCATGAACTGATCGAGCTCATAAAGAGGCGACTTGCATCTGAACTCGGGATATCCGTAGAGGTAAAGCTTGTAGAGAAAAAGACATTGGAGAGATTTGAAGGAAAGGCAAAGCGGGTGATTGACAGGAGAAACCTGACGGATTAGACCCTGTATCTGTCAAGGAATCTCCTGGCATTGTCGTAAAGAAGCCTCTCTGTCAATTCCCGGGATAAAGGAAGTCTCAGGAGCCTGTCAATCATCTCCTTCTGGTCTGTCCAGGGACTGTCAGTGCCGAAAAATATCCTCTGGCTGTCAAACCGATGCAGGAGATCAACAAACTCCTCCTCACTGACCTCTGTAATTGTCATGGAGATCTCTGTATAAATGTTTTCATATCCGGTGAGTACGCCGATTCTGTCCCACTGTTTCCACCCTCCTGTATGGGTAGCGACAATGGTAAGGGAGGGAAACTGTTCGGCCAGTCTTGCTATCCTCTCCACCTCAGCCTGGGTGTTACCCGGAAAGGCGATGTCAAAGCCTGTGTGGAAAAAAAGAAAGAACCCATGTTTTGAAACCAACTCATAATATGGGAACATTTTCTCTTCATCAATAAAAAAGTCCTGATACATGGGATGCAGCTTTATACCCTTTAAACCCGCAGAGGATGCCTTTCTAAGAAGCTCTTCCACCTCAGCCAGGCTGTTGTCAGGATGAAAAGAGACCAGGGGGTATATCCTCTCCGAAAGAATCTGTTGAGAAAACGTTAGAATAGGTTCCACCTGTGTGGGTTTTGTGGCTATGTTTGCCACAACGCTTAATTCCACACCTGCATGGTCCATGGAGGAGAGAAGCCCCGAAAGGGTACCGTTGGTTTTGGGGCTGTACGGGCCGGAGTGTTCGGAAAGCCTTTTTAGTGCCTCTTCAGCTATCTTGTCAGGAAAGATATGGGTGTGAAAATCTATTACCCTCATTATCTTGTAAATATAAAGTTTAGTTTTTTTTAATTTGTTTGTTTATAAATAAATACTATAGTAGCCCTTTTTTGACAGTTTTTTAAAGTAAATGTTAGAATTTTTTATGAAAATAGCAATAACCGGAAAAGGCGGTGTAGGGAAGACCACCCTTTCTGCTATTCTGAGCTATCTTTATGCCAGTGAGGGCAGGCGGGTGGTGGCTGTAGATGCCGATCCTGATGCTAACCTTGCCCAGGCACTCGGCCTGTCACAGCAAGAGATCGAAGAGATAAGACCAATTGCCGAACTTACGGACGTGATTGCGGAACGCACAGGTGCAAGACCGGGCAGTATGGGAGGGATATTCAGGCTTAACCCTCGTGTGGATGATATCCCCGAGGAGTTCGGCAAGAAGGTCAATGGTATAACCCTCCTTGTTATGGGAAAATCCAAAGAGGCTGCCTCAGGATGTTACTGTCCGGAGAATGTTTTTCTCAGACGCCTTCTCAGACATCTCGTTGTAGAGAGGGACGAGGTGGTTATAGTGGATATGGAGGCGGGGATAGAACATCTTACCAGGGGTACTGCCGAAGGTGTGGATGCCTTTGTGGTGGTTGTTGAGCCCGGACAGAGATCGATTCAGACCGCCCATCATGTGAAGGAGATGGCATCAGGCCTGGGAATAAAAAAGGTGTATGTGGTGGCTAATAAGGTGCGAGGCTCTGAGGATATAGATTTCATAAAGACAGCAATAGGTGACATGACGCTCTTAGGGCATATCACCTTCAGGCCCGAAATTATGGAGGCGGATATTTCGGGAATTCCTCCTTACAAAAACAGTCCAGATACGGTTGAGGAAGTAAGGGAAATAAAAAACAGACTGGACGGTGACTAAAAACATGAACTCTGTTAAGCAATGATGGAATTATTAATGACCAAAAAGGAATTGAGATCGGAGATTCTTAAAAAAAGGGACCTCATCCCTCCCGAGGTAAGAGAGGTTAAAAACAGGTTGATAAGAGAGAGATTTCTTGGCCTTGATGAGTACAGGACAGCTGATACGGTAATGCTTTTTGCCTCATTCAGGACGGAAGTGGATACTTTTGAGATCATTACCACTGCCTTGGGTGATGGCAAACGGGTTGTGCTGCCAAGGGTGGATAGGGAAACTAAGGTGCTTCGACTGTACCTGATTAATAATATTTCGGATCTGGAAAAGGGGTATATGGGAATATCTGAGCCAAAACCTGTTGCTGACAGAGAGGTTAATGCGGAAGATCTGGACCTGATCATGCTGCCGGGAGTGGCCTTTGATGACAGAGGAGGCCGTCTCGGTTACGGAGGAGGATACTATGACCGTCTTATTGGTGGTATAATCAATAGACCCCCTCTAATTGCCGTTGCCTACGAAGAGCAGATAGTTGAGGAGGTGCCAACAGCAGAGCATGATATAAAGGTCGATATGATTGTGACAGACAGACGGGTTATAAAGATAACAGAAAAAATATAGGGGAAGGTTTTTATGGATATCAAAAAGATAGAAAAGGGCGTGAGGCTGCTTCTTGAAGGCATAGGGGAGGATCCGGACAGACCCGGGCTCAGAAGAACCCCTCAGCGTGTGGCTGCAATGTTTGAAGAGATATTCGCAGGTCTTGAGTCACAACCTGAGGACCTTCTGAAACCCATAGAGGGCGAAAGCCATGACGAGATGGTGATGCTCAAGGATATCCCTTTTTATTCCGTGTGTGAACATCATCTGCTTCCCTTCTTCGGCCGGGCCCATATTGCATACATACCTGAAAAGGGTAGAATCGTCGGTATAGGAGAACTTGCAAAGGCCCTTGAAATACTTGCCAAAAGGCCCCAGGTTCAGGAACGCCTTACAGCTCAGCTTGCAGATATGATTATGGAGAGGCTAAAACCCAAGGGAGCCATGGTTATTATAGATGCGGAACATCTATGTCTGAGTATGAGAGGGATAAAAAAGCCCGGCTCAAGAACCGTTACGTCTGCGGTAAGGGGAATATTCAGATCAAAGCAGTCAACAAGGGAGGAGATGTTGGAACTTATTAAAAAAAGAGATTAGAACCCTAATTAAAAAGCTAACCCCGAATTCCTAAACGCCAAATAACCAAAATATAAGGAGGTTTTGATGTCAGCAAAGATTATCGATGGAAAGGCAATTGCAGCAGAGATCAGAGAAGAACTTAAGAGGGAAGTTGCCGAGATGAAGGAAAAACACGGCATTGTTCCCGGCCTTGTTACCATTCTGGTGGGTAAGAATCCCGCCTCTGTAAGTTATGTAACGGCAAAGCAGAAGACAGCTCATGAGCTTGGTTTCTACTCAGTGCAGGATGACCAGCCCGAGGATATCTCCGAGGAGGAGCTTTTAAAGCTTGTAGACAAGTACAACAAAGACCCCAAGATTCACGGTATTCTTGTTCAGCTGCCACTGCCAAAGCACATTGATGAGAAGAAGGTGATCAATGCAATTGATCCGGACAAGGATGTTGACTGTTTTCATCCGGTAAACTTAGGACGTCTTGTCATCGGTGGCGAGGAGACAAGGTTTCTGCCCTGCACACCTGCAGGTATTCAGGAACTGATAGTCCGCTCCGGCGTTGAAACATCGGGAGCAGAGGTGGTAGTGGTAGGCAGATCCAATATTGTCGGAAAGCCTATAGCCATAATGTTAATGCAGAAAGGCAGAGGTGCAAATGCAACGGTAACTGTGGTTCATACAGGAACAAAAGACCTTGCCGCTCACTGCAAGCGTGCGGACATACTTATCGTGGCTGCCGGAGTGCCGGGCCTTGTTAAGCCTGAATGGATAAAGCCTGGTGCATGTGTTATTGATGTCGGTGTCAACAGGGTTGGTGAGAAAAAGAGTGAGAAGACAGGCAGAATGGTCCCCATACTGAAGGGTGATGTTGACTTTGATGCAGCCAAAGAGATAGCCGGTGCTATAACACCGGTTCCAGGTGGTGTGGGACCCATGACCATTACCATGCTTATGAAGAATACGGTAAGAGCAGCTAAATTATCGATCAAATAAAACCGTTTGGATATAGGAGCACAGCTTTGGTATAGCTCCCCTTATATTTTTGTGTAACAGGAGGCAATAATGATCATCACGAAGAAGAAGGACTTTCAGGAGTTAATGGAGAATATCAAAAACTACAAGAGTTTCTTCCTTATAGGGTGCTCTGAGTGTGCTACCCTATGTGGTACCGGAGGAGAAGAGCAGATAAAGGAACTGACCGAGGCT
>JALUAR010000215.1:0-2364 GCA_027050975.1 Thermodesulfovibrio sp. | reverse complement strand
TTACAGGCGGTATAGTGGCAAAGACAGGCTGTCAGGTGCTTGGTACAAAGAAGGAACTCAAGGCATTCAAGGATGCCCTTGGCAAAACAGAGTGCATTCTTGTTATGTCCTGTGGCGCTGGCACCCAGACGGCTGTGGAACTTTTTGAGGATAAGGCTGTTTTCCCCACCAATGACTCTCTCTTTTTGGGGAACATGACCCGGTTCCAGATGTTTGACGAGAGATGTTCCCTCTGTGGCAAATGCATTCTGGATAAAACAGGTGGAATCTGTCCGATCACAACATGCCCCAAGGGACTGCTGAATGGTCCCTGTGGCGGAATGAAAGATGGCCATTGCGAGGTTTCTCCTGATATCCCCTGTGCCTGGGTGAGGATCTATGAAAGGATGAAGAAGCTGGACAAACTGCAGGAGTTCTGTGAGACCCTGATCGAGGCAAAGGACTGGTCTCATGCTCAGAAACCAAGAGTTCTAAGTGCCAGAGAAAAGAAGGAAAAGAAATAAGGAGTAAGGAGGAAGAGAATTATGTCATTCAAAGAGGCCCTTGAATCAGGAAAGTTTGTGGTTACAGCCGAGGTCGGCCCTCCGAAAGGGACCGATATCGAGGAGATGATTCATCATATAGAACTACTGAAAGGCAAGGTTGATGCCGTTAATTTTACAGACAACCAGTCAGCTGTGATGAGGATGAACTCCCTTGCCGGATGTAAGATCGCCCTTGAGCATGGAGTGGAGCCGATTCTGCAGATGACCTGTCGTGACCGTAACAGGATAGGGCTTCAGTCAGACCTGCTTGGTGCCTATGCCCTTGGTGTAAGAAATGTTCTCTGTATGACAGGAGACCATGTCTCTGCTGGTGACCACAAGGGTGCGAAACCTGTTTACGATGTAGAGTCGGTTCAGCTGCTCCAGATTGTTGACTCCCTTAACAATGGTAAGGATATGGCCGGTAATGAGCTAAAGGGTAGCACCGATTTCTTTCAGGGTGCTGTTGTTACACCCGAGGCCAATCCACTTGAGCCGCAGCTTGTAAAGTTTGAGAAGAAGGTCAAGGCAGGTGCCAGGTTCTTTCAAACACAGGCAATCTATGACATTGAGAAGTTTAAGGAGTTTATGAAATATGCAAGGAAGTTCCCTGTGAAAATTATCGCAGGATTGGTGGTGCTGAAAAGTGCCGGTATGGCCAAGTTTCTGAATAATTATGTTCCTGGCATAAAGGTTCCAGAGGAGCTTATTGAGGAGCTGAAGGCTGCTGGCAAGGAGAAGGCCCTTGATACAGGCCTTGATATCTGCGCAAGGCATATAAGGCAGCTCAAAGAGGAGGGTATCTGTGATGGTGTCCACATCATGGCCATTGGAATGGAGGACAAGGTGCCGATAATAATGGAGAGGGCAGGACTGCTTTAGTTTTAGAGTTGTGGATTGGTTTGGTAGGTGGAGGGTTGGATTTAGCAAATATTTCAAATTTGAAGTGTTAACTTTATAGAAAGGGAGGGGCCCTCTGCCTCGAATTTTTGACAAGATAGAACTTCCTTTCCTTTCTGCCCTTCGAGAGAGTCTGGAACTCTCAAAAAGGGCAGATTTTTGTGTTGGGTATTTTAACCTTCGAGGCTGGACTCAGGAGATTGCTCAAACAACTCAGGTTGAGAAAGGTGGGGGCAAACTTTTTCTCAGGCATCACCTCCATGCAAAACTCTACCCATGCTTCAGAGATGACCGCAATGTTCTGCTAAGCACTAAAAAATAATTAGAACTCTTAAAAAGATGGAATGTGCCAGATTATATTGATGATAGTTAACAAAGGTAATCTTCATAAACAAGGACAGGCAGCAGATGGCTACAAACTAATACCTGATTCAATATGATAAAATAATAAAATGAAAAACAACTCCAAAATAAAAGAGATTCTGGAGAAAAGAGAAGACATAATTTTTGCTCTTGTTTTCGGCTCAGTTGCACAGGGAAGGCAAACTGTACTGAGTGATGTGGATGTGGGGATTTATATGGTAAGCGACATCTCACTTCCTGAGATCGGCATGATTACCTTTGAACTTGAAAAGGCACTGAAAACAAGGGTGGATCTTGTTGTGCTTAATGAGATATACAAAAAAAGCCCACTCGTTGCATTCAATATCATAAAAGAAGGAAAACTTTTATTTTGCAGAGACAATAAAGTCTTTATAGACTTTAAGAGAGACACATTCAGGTATTATCTTGATGCAAAGTATCTGATAGACCTTACAAACAGGGCAATGCTTAAACGGATAAAAGAAGGACGCTTTGGAGTGGCTGGTGATGCTTGAAAGACTCAGATTGATAGAAGGGAATATATTACAACTGGAGAAACTAAAAAAACAATATACAG
>JALUAR010000214.1:2148-10383 GCA_027050975.1 Thermodesulfovibrio sp. | reverse complement strand
GGTCTAGGGATATACGGTTTATAATTGTTGCCAGAGGGTTTTCAATTACATTTGTGCAATCAAGCCGCCCGCCCATTCCGACCTCTAATAATAATATATCTGCGGGTGTTTCAGCAAAGGCTTTAAAGTCACCAAGTTCAATTGATGTCGATATCATTGCTTTACTCCATACATAGCTTCATCGATCCAGCAAATTGCCCTTCGCAAATTATCAGCAGTTGTTCCAGTAGATGATGAATAGTACTTATTGAACCAAATCCGTAGTAACTCTCGAAGATATTTAGAATGTTTTTTTATTTCCGAAACAGTAAGCATCCGAATAGCCTGCAGACAATACTCAAGATTCTTGCCATAAATTTCTTGATTTACGTTATGTTGTTTAAGCATTTCCATATAGGAAAATTTTTTGATAGCTACCTCTGATTTACTACCAGGTTTTGGCAGTGATTGATTGGTATTTCCTTTCAAGCGTTCAAGCAACTTCTTTTTGGCTGGTGAACGACTAACCACAGAGTTAATCTCTTCAATAATATGGTCTTTGGTTAGCCCTGACAATTGAATAAAATAATAAACAGGTAAAAATCCTGTTGTTTCAAAACATATTTGTTTAATATATTCAATCGGTTCTGCTACCTCCTCTTGTTTTAGAAATGCTAAGACAATATCTGGTAGCCTTATGCCTTTTGTTTTGATAATCTTTCTTTTGACCGTCCCTATAGAGCCATCTATGACTTTTGCTTCACCTATAATTTTGATAGTCGGTTTACCTTTGACTTCAGAAAATTCCCCTTCTTTAATGAACGCAAGTTGACTAAGGAGAGATTCATCTATAACGAAAGAACCAGCGCTACCGCTAACTTTTCCAGTAGAAAAATCAAATATTCCTACCTCGTTGACACCAATCTTTGCTATCTTCTCAATGTGTTGCATCCATAGAGCCTGTTCATTCTTTCTTTTCTCATCAAGTATACTCATTAGTTCAGGATATTTAATACGTTCTGATCGTCCTCTATATCGATAGTAGATATCCCCTTCTTTTAAAACATTATCAGCGTCTTTTTTACAAACAACCGGCTTGTTTTTGGATTCATAAACATACAAAATTCCATATATTTTCCCATTTAGTTCATACTCATGTATATCCCATTTAATCTCTGGTGCAAAGTAGTCATTTAGATAGCCAGATAGTTTCTCCGGTTCAATATCCTCAAACGCCTTAAGACGTGGTCCAGAGAGGCCTAAAAGTTTATGTGGTTTCCTGCCAATTCCAAAGACAAGATAGCCCCCTTTTGTATTTGCGAATGCAGCACATGTTTTCAAATATTTAGGCAAGCTCTTCCATCCGAATGATTCTTTAAATTCCAAGATACTACTTTCCCGAGAAATAATCCTATCAGGATTAGATACCGATATCTTGAAAATCTCATTCAATCGCTCTTGAGAAAAAGGATTATTCAAATTGATAATAGTGGTTCCACTATCTGCTACAGTTTCTTGTGATATCATGTACTTCTTACGTTTTTTCATTATTGCCCTGATTGTCTGTTTAATATTTTCACCTGATGTTCCATCTCCTCCAACAATTCCTTCATATGCGCCTCGCGCCATTTGGCGGTCAAGTTGCCGGTGAAGGCACGGTGGAGGAGGACAGTAAAAAGGTTTTCAATTGTTTCCTTCACTCGTTGCATATTTGCCAAAGAACGTTCGATTGAACGAAATGCTTTAGCGAATTTATGTTGCAACTTAATAGGTGGTATAGGAACAATCATGTTAATAAGAAGATTCATGTCGGTTCGAGGCATTCGTGATCCTTTGTTGCTAGACATGGCAGCATTAACTATAAATGGCAAACGAAGATAAGCTGCTACAAATTCACGAGGAGTTTCACTCTTAGGCAATAAAGGAACTAATTCAGTTGAACATCTGCCTTCATAACTCGGCAAAGCTACCTTATTAAGATATGGACGCAACTTACCATAAAGAACATGCTTATGGCTGAAAAGAAATGATGTCCCTCTAACATCTATCTTTTTACCCTCTGTTTCATTAATTAGAATTCGTCCTGTATTACTTTCTATATGTTCAAGCCCAATGTAGGGCAACGAATTGCCTGTTACTTCATCAAGCATGACCTTGTCTTGTTCGAAAAGCTCACTCAATGGCTTAACTGGCCACCCCTTTGGATTCGTTGCAGGGTCGCCGAACATTTTGTAAAAGAGTGCTGGAATGATACGGGCGGCTTTGGCATCGGCCTCGGCGCGTTTTTTCCGCAGGGCATTTGCCTGATCAAGAATCTCCACGATACGGCGTTGTTCGGAGAGAGGGGGAAGAGGGATACGAAGATTTTTAAGATTACTTATTGAAACGCTAGCCTGATTCACGGCTCTCTTAATAATAGGTTTTAAAGATTGATGAAATTGTGGGCTACGAATTGAGTAAAACAAAAATTTTGGTAAAATTTTATTCTCATTTGGGGTCAGACATAAAAGATTCATACCATGGATTAAAGGATAAGGCTCCCCATCGTACAAAGCACAATTTCCAATTCTTTCCTCGCTATTGATATGACTGAAGAGAATTTCACCAGGTTTAAGATACCAATCCGATTTTTCTCCATCTTGAATTCCAGCAAAACCAACCTTATCTGGATCTATTACCTGATTAGAAATAGTTTCTATTCTGGTGATAGGTAAACCACCAGCATCTGATGTTTGTTTAATGTTTAGACCGTTCCTGATCCGAATAGTAACCTGTTCGAGCTTTACAGTGGGCCACTTCATTTCACTGCCTCCTCACTACAATGAGGCGTCTTCAAGCCCTTACGCGCCAGAGTTGCTAATATCTCTTGCTGCATTTGTGGGATACTTAGAGGCAGCAGGCAGTCGATTTTTAGCTCATCAGTGAGCCACAACTCTGTTTTCGGCTCATAAGATGGAGATATATAAGCCGAATTACAACCGGTCAGAGACTTTCTGTTTGTGTTGCACACATGAAACTCAAACAATTTTGTGTTGCATATTTCGTGTTTTGTGCAACTCAATGCTTTTTGTAGTTCATGAATGAGACACGAATCTATGTGTTTATACTTGGCAAGGGCTGCATTTGTCTGTGCTATAAGGGATACATGGGAACCCCAGTCTATGCAATCAAGAGGAAGTGGCATGGGTTTATAGGGTTTTCTCATGATTCTATCTCCTTTAGTAGTTTTTCCAGCCCACTGGTTATCTCCTGCTCAAGAGCCAGAACCTCACGGATCAATTCCACAGGGTCTTCATCAGGCGGCTTTTCGGCAACCTGAGGCTTGTAACGACCGGCTGCCAGGTTATAGTCGTTCTCAGCAATGATTTCCAGGGTTGCCCACCAGCAGCGAGGCTCTTCACTTTCAGGAGGAAGAACCTTTCCTGCCTCCACGCCCGGAGGCTCTGTAAAGTTGGATTCTCTGTATTGTTTCCACTTGTTCAGTAGATCAGGGATGTCATTTTTATCAGGTGTTTCAGGTCTGCCACCACCAACAATCTTATCAGGGTCATAGCCATCATTCCTGACTTCGTAAAACCATACCTTACTGTTTTTTTTCTTTTTATTTTCCTGACTTAATGGCTTGCGAAAAACAAGCACACCGGTTTTAACACCTGCATAAGGTTTGAATACACCGGCAGGAAGGGATATTACAGCCAGGAGATCGAAATCCTCAATCAGTTTTTTTCTGAGATCTTTATGTGCCCTGGTTGAGCCAAAAAGCAGACCTTCAGGGACAACCACAGCGCAACGTCCGCCGGGTGCAAGGGCCTCCATCATAACCCCAAGAAAAAGCAGTTCACTCTTTTTTGAATTGGTTGGCAGATCCTTACGAATTGACTCCTTTGGCAGCACTCCTGCAAAAGGCGGATTTGAAAGTATTACTTTGTACCTGCGGCGAAGGTCGTCTTCTGACAATCCTCCAAGTTCAGACAGTGTATTAGCGCGTTTCACATTAGCTCGCCTGATACCATGCAGTACAAGGTTCATCACAGCAATGCGCATCATAGAGCGCGATACATCAATTCCATAGATTGAACGCTCAAGGAGTTCCCAGTCGGGAATTTTCTCACCCGGGCCCTTGCGATAGGTCTGTAAAGTGGAGATGGATTTTTTAACTTCTTCTAAAATCTTCTGGCGTTTTGAATGATCTATAGTATCTATATCTTCATCGTCTCCGAGCAGACCCATCTCTTTTGCTTTACGCTCAAGCCATTCAGAGCCATAGATTGGTTCTTCTGTAGGTTCAGAGGAGTACTTTGCAAGGATATATTCTACTGCGTCAATAAGAAATCCACCTGTACCACAGGCAGGGTCATAAATGGTGTCGCCGATATCGGGGTCTACCAGTTCAACCATCATGGTACGAATCTGACGAGGGGTACGAAACTGTCCATTTAGAGCTGACTGCCCAAGATGGGTTAGAAAATACTCAAAGATATCACCCTTAATGTCAGTTCCTAATTTGCGGAAATCTATACCGTCTATCTCATCCACCACCTGTTTGAGGACATTGGGGTCAACTATCTCCAGAACAGCATCTCTGAAGTAATCTGCAATCTGTGGGTCTTCTTTAACCAGAGAGGCCATATAAGGGAAAACCTCATCACGAACAAAATTTCTGAGATCAGGTCCACTTTTAAATCTCCATTCATACCAGCGGTAGCGCCTTGCCTGCCCGGGGAAAAGGAGTTTTGCGTTGCCGTTTTCTCCCAAAAGACGGGATTGGAGTTCTCTGTTGGATTCTTCCTCATCAAGCAGTTTCAGATAAATTAAATAAGAAAGTTGTTCAATGTATGTAACAGGGTTTGTTACACCCCCTGCCCATAAGATATTAATTATGCGATCCAGTTTTCTACGAATCTCCTGATTCATGCTCCTCCCTTATCCCAATCGGGCAGTCTTTTGCTTAAAAACAGATTCATTCATATCTTCAATAATCTCTTTTAGCCCATTTTCGCTAAAGAGTTCAACCCCCAATTCTGCAGCATTCAGCACGGAAAGTGGTGGTTTGAAAAGGTCATCAATCTCTATTTTGCCTCTGACAATTCCCCTGTTTTTAAGCAGAGACAGATACTGAGCCTGTTCTGGGGAGAGATTTTTTGTAACAAGCCAGGCCTGGAAGTTTTCATTGATCTCTTCCTCACGGCTTTTTATCTTCAAACTTCCGAGGGCTGCCTTTATGAAATCAATAATTGTTCCGCCAGGGTTACGATATGCCCTCCGCAGGTTGTCCTCGTTAAAATACATCCTGGGCTTATTGAGTTGTTCAGCCAGTTCCTGCTCTTCTTCTGGAGTCAAAGGCTTGCCATCTCTTACTTTCTGAAGGATTGGGTTATCTTTAACAGACGAACGGATTACCTGCTCCCAGTTTGTGATATACTCGCGTTTGTCCACACGTTCACCCTCAGGACCGACCTCAACATAAGTGACAGCCTCAAGCCATTCATCCTCAAGGCCAAGTTCAATGAGTTCTTTATGTGTTTTTGGTGGTTTTGGGGGTGTAACAGTTACACGGCCGCCACCTGTGCCAGTGAAAATATCTGTATCACTATCATTAAAATATTTATGGTTACCGAAGAAATCATAAATGACAAACTTTCTCTTTCCTATGTGTGGTGCTGTTCTTGTTCCACGTCCACGGATCTGCTGATACAGGATAGGGCTTCTTATGCGTCGGCACATTACCAGATGGATCACTTCTCTACAGTCAAACCCGGTTGTAAGCATATCAACACTTACTGCCACCTGAGGGTAATCTTCATATTTGAACTTACGAATTAATTCATCTGCGTTGGGAATATCGGATGTGATGACTTGAGCATAGCGGCCTTTATGCTCTGGATGTATTTGATTAAGATAGTAGGCAAGACGGGCTGCATGATGTTTTGTAATGGCAAATACAATTGATTTACCAGGCCCGATCTTTTGACCAGGGGCGAGTTCCTTGTAGCTTTCCCAGGCAAGACGATCGAATTCCTCCATCATTTTTCTGTTGGTATCTTCGTTTGTCCATCTCCTTTCAAACTCAGCAGGGTCGTAGTGTTCGTCATCAATATCTGCCCCTTCTGCAAGTAGCACTGTAATGCCTGTAGCGAACTTATACGGAACTAAATAATTCTCCTTGAAAGCGTCAATAATAGAGTATGAAAAATCAGGGACCCCCTCTTTGCAGTGATAGAAACGGTAAGTATTGCGTTCTATATAAGGAGCCGGTGTAGCAGTAAGACCAAGATGCAGGGCGTCAAAGTGAGTGAGTGCTGTCTGCCATGCCCCGTATATAGAGCGATGACATTCGTCTGCAATTACCACATCAAAATATCCACTTGTAAACTCTTTATATCGGCCGATCATTGTCTGAAGAAGGCATACAGTAATCTGCTGTTCCTGACGAGCCATACCAGAGCGGAGCCAATAGCTTCCGTATTGATTGAGGATATCCTGAAGCGCCTCAAGCGCCTGCTTTGCAAGTTGTTCCCTATCTACAAGGAAAAGGATACGTTCAGCCCTCCCTGCCTCAATTAATCTTTTAAGATAAAGACATATAAGATCTGTCTTTCCTGTGCCTGTTGGTAACTCCATTAAAAAGTGTCTTTTACCAAGTTCAATGGCATGGTCAAGGGCTTTCATTGCCTCCTGCTGATAGGGCCTGACCTTACGTTGCTCTCCCTGACGGATGTAATAATCTGGAATAGGTATCGTAGCCAGTGGTTTGGCCTCTTTTCTCATGTAAAGAAGACGTTCAAGATCACGTCTTGAATAAAAAGAATTTACAATTCGGGCATCATCGTTTGTGTAGTCCCAGAAATAAATTAGCTCCCCATTTGTCAGGAATATAAAAGGTGCCCCTATTTTCTTTGCATAGGGAAGAGCCTGCTGTTTGGCAGTGTAAGGCTCAATGGCGGAACGTTTGGCTTCAATTATAGCCAGAGGCCTGCCTCGTTGATCCATCATTACATAATCGACCCGGCCTGATGGTACTTCATCTCCATCAGCCGTTTCACTAAAAGATCGATTACCGTACTCGGCCTGTGGTTCAGCCACCCCTTCATGCCGGCTGCTAAGAGATACTTCAGTCAGAATCTGTGACTTATCCGCAGGATTCCATCCCGCCTGCTTTAGCAGGTCATCAATGACAATCCTGGCATCGGCTTCGGTTGAGAAGTCTCTCAATAGATGCCCCCTTTATGAGAAGTAATCTGCAAGATACCTCCCGTTATAGTAGACGTCGCAAACGAGACGTCCACGGTCGACTTTGTAAGCCTTCCCAAGTTCGACCATTCTGCCGCGGATGAGGCTAGCCAGCTTTTCCTTGGCCTTCTGCCCCCCATAAGTGCCGAGCTCTTTTGCATCATATCCGGTAGGCCGGACGCGGGTTCCGGTCTGATCATTCCATCTCCATCCTGGATTGACCTCAAAGGTATCTCCGTCGATGATGTTTGTTACCAAAAAATCTGCCATGGTTGCACCTCCTGGATTTGATTTTTCTATCAGGTAAAGAGCAACCAGCATGCCAACCTGGCTTGGTCTTTGTAAGTGACGGATTTTGCATGTTTTTTCGTGTCATCCAACATTTTCTTCTTGTGCCCTCGCTTCAACCTACGTTGTAGCATTTTCAACCTCGGTTGAAGAGGGCTTTGATGTCGTAAGAAACTTATGAACCGCCTGCGGCGTAATCCCAAGGAGTCTCGCCGCTTCGCTCTGGTTTCCTTTAGCGGTCTCCAGAGCGCGCAATATCAGTTGTTTCCTGGCACTACTGAGATATTCTTCCAATGAGAAGCCAATATGTGGTTCAGGAAGTGCATCGAGCGGATCCGCGTATGTAACAGGTTCGGTTATCAGCAGATCATCCGCTTCAAGCACCTCATGCCTGGAAAGTCTTACGGAGCGTTCAATCACGTTTGCCAAATCGCGTACATTCCCAGGCCATGAATGCCCTTGAAGTCGAGACAGCGCATCTGGAGATAGTTGTTTTGGCTTTCTTAAGTTTGAATTTATACGGTCGAGAATATATAGGGCTATTTTAGGGATATCACTCCTACGCTCTCGGAGTGGTGGAATAGTTATCTCGCCTACATTGAGGCGGTAATAAAGATCTTCCCGAAACCGTCCTTGTTTAATCTGTTTCCTTAAATCTCGATTTGTTGCCGCAATAATGCGAACATTGACTTTGTGTGGTCTTTTGGCACCTATAGGTTCTATAACTCCATCCTGTAA
>JALUAR010000214.1:0-2138 GCA_027050975.1 Thermodesulfovibrio sp. | reverse complement strand
GTAATACCCGTAAGAGCTTTGCTTGCGTTTGAGAGGGCAGTTCGGCAATTTCATCAAGGAATAAAGTCCCTTTATCCGCAAGGTCAAATTTACCGACCTGATCGGTGTGCGCACCCGTAAAGGCTCCCTTTTTATAGCCAAAAAGAATACTCTCAACAAGATCTTCGGGGATGGCAGCACAGTTCAATGGAACAAAACGATCTTTTGGTCGTCCACTAAGCCGATGTATTAGTCGAGCAAAGAGTTCTTTGCCTGTGCCGGTCTCACCTTGAATCAAAATAGGCGTATCTGAAGGCGCAAGCATGGCCGCAACCTCAAGAGATTTTTTGGTCTTGGGATGATCACCAACTATGCCGAGTTGTGCAATAGCTGTATTCAAGTCTACCGCTGAAACTTCTGGCACTTCTAGTTCAATCACTTTTGAACGAACGACAGGGAACTCTTTTAAGGTAAAGTCAATCTCTGTTACCAGAGGACGGTCTTTTGTTACAAAGCGAGGAGGACGAACGTGGAGGAGGCGTGCAGGAATTTCTCCACTTGATGTAAGTAAAACCCAGCACGCATGCATTTGAGGCGTACCAGAAGCTACTGCTATGAAATAGCTTCCGTCAGTTATATCTTCTTGAATTTTTGGGAGGTGCCTCCTCAATCCCTTCAGGATCAAGGAATAATCAGTGGGGTCGTCTAAAGGGACATCTCTTATCTCAACATCTAACTCGGAATTCAATGCCAATATTGCCGATTTAGTTTCTAATGTAATCTGTTCAGTGCTTGGTGTTGAGAAAAGAATAATCTTGTCAAAAGCCTTAGCAGAAATAAGGGACAAGATGGGACCTGGCTGCTCTTCTTGACCAACCAGTCCCTTTACGTATGGGTCATGAAATCCAGTAAATGTAAGCAATACCCTCTGCTTTCTCATTTGTCTTGCCCCGCATTATTTTTGCCAGAGCTTTTTGATCTGACCCACTCATCTTTCTTTTGAAACTTCCAATAGAACGGAATAAACCGGATTTTACCGAAGCTTATCGTAATAGAGTCGAGGGATTCCTGTCAAGGGTCAGACTGCAACCTGTTAAAATAAAAAATTTCACTATAGAGAGGTCTTTTCTGGGTGGACCAGAAGGCTTAATTAGACAGACATGATCTTTCTATGAAAAACTTGGGACAAACCAGCTAAGTCGATGGTTTTTGTTTATGCAACCATCCGGGAAAACCGAAGTGCCCGGCAGGCGTCTTATAGGGGTCCGTCAGCTCCTGTCGTAGTCGTCGTCGAACCTCACTATGTCGTCCTCTTCGAGGTAGTCGCCGTTCTGCACCTCTATGATCTCGAGGGGAGTGTTCTTGGACGGGTTTTCGAGCCGGTGCTTGACCCCCTTGGGTATGTAGGTGCTCTGGTTCTGTCCGAGCTCGACCGTCTCCTCGCCCCTCTGGACACGCGCCCTGCCGGAGATGACTATCCAGTGCTCGCTCCTCCTTCGGTGCATCTGAAGGCTCAGCCGCCTGCCCGGCTCGACCCGTATCTTCTTGAGCTTGTAACGGTCTCCGCTCTCGAGCACCGTGTATGCGCCCCACGGCCTCTCCACGGTCACGTGCACCTCGTGCTCTATGTAGCCCTTGTCCTTGAGCACCCCGACTATCTCCCGCACGTCCTGGGTCCTGTCCTTCGGACATACGAGCGTTGCGTCAGGCGTGTCCACGATTATCATGTCCCTGAGCCCTATGGTCGCGACCACTCGGTCCGAGCCTATTATGAACGAACCTTTGCTCCCTATGTCCACGACCCTTCCCCTTATGATGTTCCCGTCCCCGTCGAGCTCGAAGACGTCCTTCAGCGAGCTCCAGGAGCCCATGTCCGACCACGGGAAGGCCGCCTCTATCACGACGACGTTTTCTGCCTTCTCGAGGATGCCGTAGTCTATGGAGACGGGCTCGACCCGGCTGTAGGCGGACTCGAACTCGTCCCCCCGGCCTATGAGCGCGAGGCTTTCGTAGAGAGAGGGGAGATGGCGCTTCATCTCCTCGAGTATGACCGAGGCCTTCCATACGAATATGCCGCTGTTCCAGTAGTAGCCCCCTTCATCGAGGTATCTCCTGGCCCTCTCGATGTCGGGTTTTTCAACGAACCTCTTGACCTTCCG
>JALUAR010000213.1 GCA_027050975.1 Thermodesulfovibrio sp. | reverse complement strand
GGATATAAAAGCATACCTGCAACAAAAGAAAGAGTTAGTGGATTCCTACCTGAAGGACTATTTCTCAAGACCCTTCTTGCCCGAGCAGCTTTACGAGGCCATGACATATTCCCTTTTTGCCGGTGGCAAACGTTTAAGACCCATTCTGGCAATTGCATCATATGAGGCATGTGGTGGAAAGGCAGATGATATTCTTCCTCAGGCATCAGCAATAGAACTGATTCATACCTATTCGTTAATTCATGATGACCTGCCAGCTATGGACAACGATGACCTGAGAAGGGGAAAGCCTACAAACCATGTTGTTTTCGGCGAGGCTATGGCAATACTGGCAGGAGATGGTCTGCTGACAGAGGCATTTGTCATGTTCTCTCATTCGGATGTCTTTAAAGCTGAAAATGTTCTTAATGCCCTCAAAGTACTTGCTGATGCTGCAGGTCCTTTGGGAATGGTGGGTGGACAGGCAGAAGATATTCTTTCCGAGAATAAAGAGCCTGATCCTAAGACAATACATTTTATTCATACCCACAAGACCGGTGCCCTGATTGGTGCATCAGTGAAAATCGCCCCGATTCTTGCAGGCGTATCCCAGGAGACCATAGACGGATTAGGTGTATATGGTGAGAAAATAGGGTTAGCCTTTCAGATTATTGATGACATACTCGATATAGTAGGCGAGGAGGCTACTCTTGGAAAGAGGGTAGGATCGGATGACAAAAAGGGTAAAATGACATATCCTGCACTGTACGGACTTGAGCGTTCCCGTGCAGCAGCTGAAGAGCTTGTAAAAGAGGCCACATCAGCAATCATGTTTCTGGGAGATTCCGTAAAACCACTTGTAGAGATCGCAGAATATATTCTGAAAAGGGCCGAATAGCCACAATGAAGATCATTCTCTTTTACGCCCATAGTTTTTATTTCAAAACAGCGGATAAGAGTCTTCCCTCTATGCCTGATATCGAACTTGAAGATGAGGTTAAAGATGCCACTGTTGTCTTTTTTCAGGTAGAGGAGAAGGACTCGGAGGACCGCTCCGGAGTAATCAGAAAGCTTGTCAAAAACATAAAGTGGCATGCAGGTAAGTTTGGAACCAAAAATGTGGTCTTGCACTCCTTTAATCACTTATCCTCGAGTAAAGCCCCACCGGATGTTGCCCGGGAGATACTGGATGAGGTTGTGCAGAGGCTTAACAGGGCGGATTATCATGTGTTGGTGACCCCCTTTGGCTACTTCCATGAGTTCAAGATCCATGTGGGAGGAGAATCTCTTGCAAAGGTCTTCAAAGAGTTCTGATCCGAACCGTGTAGCCTATTTTGATTGCTTCTCTGGAATAAGCGGAGACATGTGTCTGGCTGCGCTTATTGATTGCGGAATTTCATTTCAGGAGTTCGAGAAAAGACTTCGTGCATTGAATCTTTCGGGCTACAAAATCGAATGTTTCAAAGTGAAAAAGGCAGGAATTAGTGCCACAAAGGTTGATGTACAAGTTGAAGACGCAGAGCCACTGAGAAGGCTTTCGGATGTTCTGGGTGTAATAGAGAAGGCCGGACTGCCGAAGTCTGTAAAAGAAAGATCTATAGCCATCTTTAAAAGACTCTTTGATGCCGAGGCAAAAGTTCACGGAATCAACCCTGAAGAGGTTCATTTGCACGAGCTTTCTGCCCTTGATTGTATAATCGACATAGTGGGGACTATGATATGTCTGGAGATGCTTGATATCGAGAGAGTCTTTGCATCACCGGTAAATCTCGGCACCGGAGTCGTAAGCACTGAACACGGTTTCATGCCTGTGCCTGCACCGGCAACTGTCGAGTTGCTTAAGGGATGGCCGGTATATTCAACGGATGTAGCAAAAGAGCTAGTAACACCCACAGGAGCCGCCATACTTTCAACAGTAGCAACACCTGTTGCAACAATGCCTCGAATTACTATTGAAGAGACAGGTTACGGAGCCGGTGGATACGAACTTCCCGGCCAGGCCAATGTCTTGAGGGTATTCATAGGTGGTAAAGAAGAGTCTCTCTATGTTCAGGAAAGAATTGTTCATCTGGAGACAAATATTGATGATATGAATCCCCAGATATACGATTATCTTTTCGAAAGACTTTTTACTGAAGGTGCACTTGATGTTTATTTAACACAGGTGATAATGAAAAAGGGAAGGCCGGCAGCGGTGTTAAATGTG
>JALUAR010000212.1 GCA_027050975.1 Thermodesulfovibrio sp. | reverse complement strand
TTCGCCATCGAGCAGGTTGGTTGCTATCAGTTTAAGAGGTATTTCTGTCTGACACATAGTTCTTGTACCAAAGATTTCGTTGAAAGTATGCTCTATCTTGGCGTTGTCGACGATGGCATTGCCTGAAAAGGTAAATTTCATCCATTTGGAGAGTGTGGCGAAGGCTTTGAGCTTTTCGTGTATTTCGGATTCTGTCATGCCGATCGCTTTGCATGCTCCGATGATGCCGCCCATACTGGTACCGACGATCTCTGCCGGAACCAAGCCGGCATTTTCCATATCATGCAGGACACCAAGGTGTGCGATACCGAGTGCTCCTCCGCCTGAGAGAACCAGAGAAAAGTCTCTATTTTGTAAAAGTGATGCATCCATAGCGGATATTATATCAGTTATTTTGAAAATAAAGAGCAATTTAACGTAACGTTAACATTTTCTTTGTCATAATCAATAAATAAAAAATATCCATTGGGAAGTGTATATGAGGGAAAAAGAATTGGGGAAAGATTTTTCTACTGTGGATAAGGATCTAGATTATCGGTCACCATCTTCAGCATCAATAGAGGATGCATCCAGACTGCTTAAGCTCCGGCGAGATAGGATTCTCCAACAGAGACAGGTCTCGGAAGATATGAAATATATCGATCCTCTAACCCGTCTGACGAATCGTGAATATTTTTACAGTAAAGCTTTTACTGTACTCAAATCAAAGTTCAACCGATATAACACACATGCTATTTTGTTTCTCATTGATATTGCCGATTTCAAATTGATCAACAGTACGTTTGGCTGTGCCAATGCAGATGAGTGTCTCAAAGAGTCTGCAGTAAGGCTGCTAGACGGCATCGAGAAGATTAAAGGTGATGTCAGCCTTTCACGTATTGGTAGCAATGAATTTGCACTTTTAATAGGTTCACTCGGTATGAATAATCAGGAAACTTTGGTCTATGCTAATCAAATGCTTCAGAAAATATACAAAAAATTTGATGAACCAATAGTCATGGAAGGGCACCCATATAAGGTTAAGATACATACAGGGGTTACACTTTTTTTAGCACATGAAAAGGATCTGGAATCGATGATCCATGAAGCTTCTCTTGCATTAGAAGCTGCAAAAAAACATTCCAATAGGATGTTTTGTTTCTTTGAACAGGAGATGGAAGAAGCATCACTTTTTAAGACAGAATTATTACAGGCTTTTGAGAATGAAGCTGAAAAAAGAGTGTTACTTTACTACCAGCCAATTGTGAATCACACATTTAGAACTGTAGGCTATGAGGTGCTCTCCAGATGGAAGAAAAGTGACAGCCACATTGTTGCAGCACAGGATTTTATCAACCACTTTGAAGCGAATGGACGTATTGCCTCTTTTGATAAATATATTTTTGAAAAAGTATGTAAACAAATGGCGCAATGGGAACGTGAAGGAGTGACAGATATGATGGATTTTGTCTCTATCAATATCAGTCCAGTCAGTTTTATGAGTAGCGATTTTTTGCTTTTTGTGCCTAAAACCATTGAAAAATATGGTGTTGATCCTAAAAGGATTCTTCTAGAAATTACCGAAAATGAATTATTGTCAGATTTTGAATCTGTAGAGCGGCGCATGAAACTTTTAAGTGATTACGGTATTCGTTTTGCATTAGATGACTATGGTACAGGGTACGCTTCACTCTCTTATCTTCATCGTTTGCCTTTTACGGAATTAAAAATAGATAAATCACTGATCAAGAATATTGACAATGACAAGAAAAATAGAAAGATAGTCTCTCTTATTTTTTTAATGGCAGAAGCAATAGGATTGAAAGTGATTGCTGAGGGTGTAGAACGAGAAGCACAGCGGGATACATTGCTTGACATGGGATGTGATTATTTCCAAGGCTTTCTCTTTGACTCACCAGGGTTACCATTACAATATTCACTATAAACGCGATTTTTGATCTCGTTTAGTATTATTATATTGATCAAGCAGATTATCTAATATATGATTCTATTTCTATGTTATAATAAAACCAGTTTTATATTGAAATTTATAAAGGATTATCAATGAACAGAAGAGAAGCACTCAAAGCAGCCGCATTGGCTGCAATGGCGACAACGGTCGCTTCAGCATATGATGAGAAACTGATCGTCAACAGAACAAAGATGAAGATCGCAGATCCAAAGCATCCGACCAAAGCGGAGCGCAAGCATA
>JALUAR010000211.1 GCA_027050975.1 Thermodesulfovibrio sp. | reverse complement strand
CAATTATCCACCAAGTTTTGACATCGGTCTGTTGATTACTCCGGCAGGTATATCTTCACTAATCCTGTGTCCCTCCGGTTTTACTGCCACCGATAGCCTCAGAAGTCTTTCTATTTCATCATCATCCGCACCTCTTCGGATAGCACTTCTGAGATCTATCTCTGTGTCGGAAAAGAGACATGGCCTGATCTTTCCGTCAGGAGTAATCCTGAGACGATTACATTCGGAGCAGAAGTGGTGCGTTACCGCACTTATGAAACCTATTACTCCTGAAGCACCCGATATCCTGAAGTAACGGGCAGGCCCGTGTTTCCTTACTTTTACCGGAATGAGTTCACCAAAAGTCTTATATATCCTCTCTTTTATCTCTTTCATTGGAACACATCGGTCTTCTGACCAGTAATTATCGGTGCCGGGCATAAACTCTATGAATCTCACATGATATGGAGTCGTAAGAGTTAACCTGGCAAAGTCTTCAATCTCATCATCATTAATTCCTCTAATAATCACTGCATTGATTTTTACAGGGTCCAACCCTATCTTTTCAGCAAGTTCTATTCCGCTCAGTATCTCTTCAAGCGACCCTCCACGTGTTATCTCCCTGTACCGCTCCTTGCGTAACGAATCAAGACTCACATTAACCCTGTCCAGTCCAGACTCCTTGACCTCTCGGGCATAACGGTTCAGGAGAACACCGTTGGTCGTCATACTGAGGTCTTCGATACCATCTATCTCTTTAAGTTTTCTGATGAGATACTGAACATTTTTTCTGGCAAGAGGTTCTCCACCTGTTATTCTGACCTTTCTGACGCCAAGGCGTGCTCCCACCTTGACGATCCTGATTATCTCCTCGTATGTAAGGATCTCTTTGTGAATCAAAGGCTCAAGCTCGTGGGGCATGCAGTAAATGCAGCGGAGATTACACCTGTCGGTGATAGATATCCGCATATAATCAATAATGCGGGAGAACCTATCTTTAAGACTCATTTTTACTCGCTCTTTTTCTTTTTTAATGACTCAAGCTTCTTCTTGGCCAGCTCAGCCTCCTTTGAGTCAGGGAATCGCTCAATGAGACGAGACAAAATTACTTTGGATGTACTGGTATCTTTTAGTTCCAGAAAGGCATATGCCTGCTTCAGCATTGCTCCTGCCACTTTGTTACTCTCTGGATACTTTTTAATTAATGTTTCATAGGCAAGTATGGCATCTTCGTAGTTGCCCTCTTTATAGTAGGATTCGGCTATCCAGAACTGAGCATTATCTGCCAGGTCTGAACCAGGAAACTTTTTCAGGAATGCCTGAAATTTTTCTCTGGCTTCTTGAGTCTTCCCTGTCTCGAGTGTCTTCAGAGCCTCCTGGTAAATCTCCTTCGGCGTAAGTGGTTTCTTTTGCTCCTCAGGGCTCTTCTGAGGTGTTTCCGGAACAGGCTGTTTCGCCTGAGTTGCTACCCCGGCCGTCTGCAAAGCTGCAATCTTTTCCTGCAGTGCATTAAGCTCCTCTTTTATTCTTTCTATTTCAGCTCTTAAATCGGCACGTTCCTGTTCAGCCTCTTTAAGGGTCCTGTTCATACGGTAGGTATCCTCATCAAGCCTGCTCTGAAGTGCTGCTATATCATTGTTAATCTCTGCAAGCTGATCATTTAGCTTTATCTGGCTGCTTCTGATTGCCTCAAAGGCATCCCTTGAGGGTGATCTCTCAAAAAAGGTCCTGAAATCAATTACCTGTTGTCTTAAAGCAACAATTTCCTTCTGCTGGGCATTGTACATCCTTGTTAACTGATTAAGTTCATTCCTGAGGACTGTGTACTCTCCTGTGGTAACACAGCCTCCAAGAAAGGATATAGCCAGCAAAAGTAAAAAGATATAATGGTATTTAATCCTCATTTACCTACTCCCCCTCTATTACAACAAAGTGAGCCCTTCTGTTCTTTGCCCAGCAGTCCTCGTTATGCTCTGTACAGAGTGGTCTCTCCTCACCATAGCTGACTGTTTGAAGACGTGACTCCGGTACTCCCAGTGAAACAAGATAATCCTTTGTTGATGTTGCCCTTCTGTCTCCAAGTCCAAGGTTATACTCATTGGTTCCTCTCTCGTCACAATGTCCTTCTATTATGAGACGGACATTCGGATTCTGAAGCATCCAGTCAGCCACACGTCGAAGTGTTGGTTTATCTTCATCCTTTATATTATACTTGTCAAAATCAAAGTGAATATCCTTCAAAATCTCCTCTCTTTCCTTCTCTGTCAGCACAGCGCTTTTTGGCTCCTCAATCTCTGCTGTTTCTATCCTGGCCACCTCTTCTTCACCAATCTCTTTTGTGGCTCCTATTTCTTTTTCTTCTTTGCCAGGAGCCACGGCAGATGCTCCTTCTTCCAAAGCGCCTCCAGCAGGAGATGATACCTTACGCTGAGCACATGAAAAGGTAAAAGCAAGAATAAGACATAGCAAGAGAAGCTTTCTAATCATAATAATACCTCCTAAAAAACTTTATTTGGTGACCATTCAGGGCCAAAGGCCCTCATATTTTTTGGAGATACAGGTCGCTGAACCTCCCCGTTAGCCCTCATAATATATACCCTTTTGTATCCATCCCTATCAGAAGTAAAGGTAATGAATCTGCCATTGGGTGAAAATGAAGGATCTTCGTTATTCCCTCGATCTGTAAGTTGTACGGAATCAGATCCGTCAGTTCCAACAATGAAGATCTGATGCTTTCCTCCTATCATACAGGTATAAGCAATCCTGTCACCTCTGGGGGACCAGGCAGGCGAAGTGCAGTATCTACTATTAAAGGATATCCTTCTCGGTCTTTTACCGTCAAGTCCCATAACATATATCTGCGGTGTTCCACCATGATCTGACACAAAAGCAATGAACCTGCCATCCGGTGAAACAGTGGGAGAGATCTCTATGCCCCGTTTCCAGGTGATTCTCTCTGCTTTCTTTTTCTTCATATTATAGATGTAGAGATCCGGAGTGCCTGCTTTGGACGAAGAAAACAGGAACCTCTCACCATCAGGAAAGAAGTCACCTGCTATGTTTGTTGCCGTACTTCTGATAATTATCAACTCTTTTCTCTTCTGAAAATCAGCCAGATAGATTCCCCACTGCTTACCTCTGGCAGAGGAGTATAGCAATTTTTTACCATCCCTGGACCAGTGCAAAGAGACGAGCAACTCTGCAGTGATCCCCGTAGATTTCAATCTGCGCCCATTCCAATCCATTAGATATATGGTTCTTTTACCCTTTTTCTCTCCAATAAATGCTATTTTGGTTCTGAACCCTCCCTCTTCACCGGTTACAGTCTTGTAAATGTCATCCGCAATAGAGTGGGCAAGTGGGATCAGGTGCCTCTTATGAGCACTGTAGCGTCTCTGGAGAATCTTTCGGGCCTCAACAACATCGTACAGATACACAATCACCTCAATCCTGTCTGCATCAACTGTTGCAGAGCCTTTCAAAACAAGCTCCACACCCAGAGGGGTCCAGTTCTGCGGGTTAAAGACGGGAAGGGGCGTCTCTATGTAAGCATCCCTGTCAACAGGATAGAAGACACCAGAGAATTCCAGATCATCTCTGAGTATTGCTGAGATCTCTTCTGCCTCTTCTGGTCCCAGAAGATCATATATTGCCGTGGGAATGGCCCTGAATCCCGGAGAGGTAATATCAATATACATCCTCCCCGAACTGACCTGGGGAAACAAAAACAGAAAAAGGACCGTCAAAATAACAAAGCCTCTCTTCATGGGGTAAACCTTAAAGCTATTTCCATCTCAAAGGGAGGTGGAGGAAGGGGTGAAGCCTTCCTGATTGCCCTTAATGCAGAGCGATCAAACAGAGAGTTACCGGAAGATCTCTCTATACCCTGAATCAGTACTGTTCCGTCTTTGCGAATTTTTATATTAATAATCGCCAGTAGGTTCCCGGATACCTTGAACTCAGGATAAACCCATTCGCTCCAGATTTTTTTCTTTACAAGATCACCATATCCTCCTATAATGGAATCTCCACCGTTTCCGGCCGGTTGAGCCTGCTGATCCGGTTTGGCCTCCGTGGTCTGCTGTTGCGCCTCATCCTTATTAATGGATAGTACCGCTCTTCTTAGTTCAACAATCTTCTCTATTCTCTTTTTGGCCTTAATGGCTGCGATCCTTTCCTCAACAGATACGGAATCCAGGCCCTTCTTTGAAACCACCTTCTTGGGTTTCGACTTCAAAGACCGTTTTTTCTCGGCCTTCATTTTGAGCATTTTTTCACGACGTTTCCTTTTTATCTCCTTAATCTTTGCCACAGGCATTTTTGCCTTATTGCCCTTTACCCTGTTGCTTATCTCCGTGGGGGTAACAAGGCTGACAATATACGGTGAAGGAGGGGTAAAGTGAGGTGATTTTTTAAAGACAAAAAAGGCAAAAACAAAAAAGAGGGCATGAAGAAACACTGATACAGCAGCTGTCTCTTTTAATGTTGGCTCCCTCATCTTATCCTTTGGACAGGCTCCGTAATAAGTCCGACCTTTTCAATACCTACATCCTTAATCTCAGCCATTACTTTTACCACCTCACCGTATGGAACTCTTCTGTCTGCCTTTAGATATACATTGGGGTTTAGCTTGCTGATGGCCTTTAGTCTTCTTCTCAACTCAGGCAGAGTCACTTTTCGGTTATTAAGATATATCTTACCCCCTCTTTTTATAACAACAGCGATTCTCTCTTCCGTTGGCAGTTGCTTTCCCTTGGCCTTTGGCAGTTCAACATCAAGACCCTGCTTCAGCATCGGTGCGGTAACCATAAAGATAATCAGTAGGACAAGCATGACATCCACAAGGGGGGTAACATTTATCTCACTCATAACACCCCTATTGCGCCGAATCTTCATTATATCTTCTCCCCGGATTTAAGGCGTGCTGGTATTTTAGTAGTATAACATTTATCAAAACCAAATTGCGAAAGGCATGTTGGACCCGTCAATTAATCTTAAATATGTGAATTAACAGGACAGAGTCAACTTTTTCTCAGACACAGCCTTTCATGAGGCTCTCTCCATCCCCTCTTCTAAATAAGGGAAAAGAGACCTCTTCTCCCTCAGGGATGCTTCAATAAAAGCCCTGAATATGGGATGAGGTTCCGTAGGTCTTGATTTGAATTCAGGATGGAACTGACAACCGAGGAACCACGGGTGGTCCTCAATCTCTATAATCTCCACCAATTCTCCGTCAGGACTTGTACCGCTAATTCTCAGGCCATGCCTGGTAAGTATACCTCTGTAGGCGTTGTTGAATTCATAGCGGTGTCTGTGTCGTTCGCTAATCTCTTTGCTTTGATATGCCTTGTAGGCAAAGGAGTTTTCTGTTAGAATACATGGATAGGCTCCCAGACGCATCGTTCCGCCCTTGTCGCTTTCGTGGGATCGCTCCTCGATTCTTCCCTTCCGGAAGTCGTACCACTTCTCCATGAGATATATAACCGGATCAGGAGTATGAAGATCGAACTCCGTGCTATTTGCCTTGGTAAGGCCGCAGACATTCCTGGCAAACTCTATAACAGCACACTGCATTCCGAGACATATACCCAGATAGGGGATCTTTTTGGTCCTTGCATACTGTATGGCCTGAATCTTCCCCTCGATTCCTCTGTAGCCGAAACCACCCGGAACCAGAATTCCGTCCACTTCACTCAGAAAACGCTCCGGCCCGTACACCTCTATCTCCTCGGAGTCCACCCAGTGGAAATTCACTCGAGCATCATTAGCTATGCCACCGTGGATCAGCGCCTCTATCAGACTCTTGTAGGAGTCTTTCAAACCTATGTATTTCCCTACAAGGGCAATAGTCACCTCCCTTGAAGGTTCCTTTACACGTTTTACCACATCATTCCATCTCGATAAGTCCGGCGGACTGACAGACAGATTAAAGCGTCTTACAATCAATTCATCAAGTCCCTCATCGTGGAAGGCAAGGGGAACCTCATAAATCGTTTCCACATCTATGGCTCCGATAACAGCATCTTCATCTACATTACAATGAAGGGCTATCTTTTTCTTTAACTCCTTGGGAAGGGGCCTGTCACATCGGCATAGCAGGACATCCGGCTGGATACCTATCTCTCTCAGTTCCTTAACGCTATGCTGCGTAGGCTTTGTCTTCAACTCCCCCGCACTGGAGATGTAAGGTACAAGGGTGAGATGTATATACATAACATTTTCTCTGCCCACATCATAACGCATCTGTCTTATAGCCTCAAGGAAGGGAAGACTCTCAATATCACCAATGGTTCCTCCTATCTCTACAATCACCACATCATAGTCGTTACTTACAGCCTTTATTGTTCTCTTTATTTCATTGGTGATATGGGGAACAACCTGAACCGTATCACCAAGATAATCGCCTCTTCGTTCCTTTGTAATAACATTGAAGTAGATCCTTCCTGTGGTGGCATTGTTAGCCTGGGAGGTCCTTACCGTGGTAAAACGTTCATAATGCCCGAGGTCCAGGTCTGTCTCGGCACCATCGTCAGTAACGAACACCTCTCCGTGCTGGAAAGGACTAAGGGTGCCTGGATCAACATTAATATAGGGATCAAGCTTCTGAAGAGTCACTTTTAGTCCACGAGCCTCCAGAAGGGCACCTATTGCTGCTGATGCTATCCCTTTTCCAAGAGATGACACCACACCGCCTGTTACAAAAATATACTTCGCCATTTAACCTACCCCTTTCTGGTTAATAGCTTTTGAATTCAAAGAGATATTCCAGAGTACTTACGAATATATTATACATAAATTGAGCAATTAGTGTTATAAATATATGTTGGTGCAGGTTATGGGAAAGGGACAAAGGCTGAAGTGATCTTAAAAGGGAGGCTTTGCCTCCCTTTTATTTAGCATCCTTTGATTAGCTTCCTCTTGCGCTTCTTGCCTTTGAGGGTCTTGACATAGGCAGCAAGATTCTCCATCTTCTCTGAGTCCTCTTTCAGAGGTTTGCCCTTCAGAGCCATCTTCACACAGAAGTTGATAGCCTCCTTAACAGTCGCCTGCTTCTTTCCCATTATGGTAAAGGAGTTCTTCTGACCGTTAATGTTGCTTCCGCCAGGATGACAGCTGCTACAGCTTTTTCCGTTTGTACCAAGACTGGGATCATTGAAAAGAGCCTTACCTTTTTCCACATCTCCACCTGCGAAAGCAAGTCCTGCAATAACAAGAACAGACATCGCAATAAATATTACAGTACGGACCTTTAACACCTGATCACCTCCTTTCTCAATATTGTCCTCTGCCTCCCCAAGTTAACTAAATTATAAATATTTTATATTCGAAACTATGTAATCTATCTTACAATAACAGCATATTTTAGCACAACTGCCTTCTATGCAGTGCCACTGTCCTCCAAGTTCCGGAATATCTCCAGCACGGAAATAAACATGGCAAGCACCAGAGGGCCAAGCACAAGGCCAATAAGCCCAAAGACCTTGAGTCCTCCGATCACTGAAAAGAATATCACAAGAGTGGGCATCCTGGTTCTGCCGCTGATTATAATGGGCTTCAGGATGTTATCGACCATACTTATAACGAAAATCCCAACAAAGAGCAGGACAATAGCCTTAACATAGGCCTTCTTAATCAATAGATAGACCAATACAGGGCCCCATACGGAGAATGCTCCTAACCCGGGAATGAAGGACATAAAACCTATGGCTGTTCCGAGCAGTACGGGCGAGGCAAGACCTAAAAAAAAGAATGTTATCCCTCCCAAGAGCCCCTGGATAACAGCCACCACAACACCGCCATATATTGTGGAGATAACCATATCCTGCATCTGTGAGGCAAGGCGGTCTCTCTGGGGGTCTGAAAAGGGCATGTAATCCCTTATCTTGCTTATAAACTCTGGACCATCCTTTAGCATGAAGAACATGGCGAAGAGCATTATTAGAAAATTTATTACCACAGAGGCGATATTAGCCACCCCTGTCTTTACATTACCAAGCACCTCTTTACCCATCTTTGCAAGACTCCCGGAGATTAATGCCGCAAGGTCGAACTCCTTGAGATTCAATGTACCCTTTATCTTTTCCTGCAACCACTGAACCTTTGGCATATTTAACCAATCATCAATTCTGCCAATGCCATGAGTATTTAAGTATTCGATAAAGTCCTTCAACTCCTTTACAAGGCTTATCAACAGATAGGAAAAGGGACCTATGATAATAACAATCGAGATCAAAACGGTAAGCGCCGAGGTAAGGGGTTTCCAATGTATGTATCTGCCAAGATAGAGATATATAGGATAGAACACTACGGTCATAACAACAGCCCAGGCTATGGCAGTAACAAAGGGAATTATAATGAGATAAGACAGATAGGCAAGAGCCACGGTTAGGAGAATTAACATAAAAAGATAAAACCTGTTCGTACCCATAGGAATGCCTTACTGCTTTGGCTGCCGGGACTCCTTAAAGGAAGCCCCTCCGGAGCCATGTAGATATTCAGAAGGATTCCTCAGGCTCTCCACCAGAGCAGGAATGAAGACAGACCCCACTATTCTGAGCTTTTTTACAAGGCTGATCCGTCCATCTACACGGAGAGATCTATAGCGACTAATTATATCCTCCTTTATACCTGGCAGCAAACGGAGTGTCATGCCGGTGGTCTCAAAAAACTCCTCTGCAGGCACACCTATTCTGTTCAGAGGAGATGACAATCTTTTCAGTGTAGCAATCATTGTCTCAAAGGATGTTGTAATACTCAATAGTTTGGCACCTACTATCAGTCCGGCAACCTTTACGACCCTTAAAAGGGCAAGATTCAGAGCCTCCTCGGTAACGGTGAACACCCCCTTAGAAAGAATCACCCTACCAGGTATAAAAAAGAGGTTTCCCACCACTGTGGTAACCACTATAATGGAAATCGGTATCCAACCTCTACGCATCCTGCTGTCAGGATAAAAAAGGAAAAGGACAACAGAGCCCGCAAGGACTGACCAGGCAACCGCCTGTGAACGGATGGTAAACAGAAATACGCAGAAGGAAAGATACAGTAAGAGCTTAATTGTTGTCTTGGTCAATGAATCTCCGTGCATTTTAAAGACACCCTGATATTGCAATCTCCAAACAGTGAGGGATGTTTGATAATTATTGCAGATTGGTTCTGTTCATTGCAAGCTTTGGCGCATCAGGCAGGGAGAGGATATATCGGAAGATCCCATGTGCAAGGGCCTCGGCAGTCTTCTGCCTGAAACTCCTGCTCTTTAAAAGCCTTTCCTCTCTCGGATTGCTGATAAACCCTACCTCAACCAGAACAGAAGGCATCTCCGCATCTACAAGCACATAAAACAGGGCCTGCTTAACTCCCAGGTTCTGGATGGCTCTGTATTTTCTGGAAAGACTGCTCACAAGGGAGTTCTGAATGTAGTGGGCAAGTTTAAGTGACTCGTCTCTTTTGCTCTCTCTATGTAATGAGGCAAGAATCATTCCTAATTCTGTCTGCTGTTTCTTCATCTTTTCCACAGAGATGGCATTTTCACGGGCAGCCACCCTGAGAGCCTCCTCGTCGTTGGTCCAGTTCAGAAGATAGGTCTCGATACCCCTTGTCTGTCTCCGCGGACTTGCATTGGCATGAATGGAGATGAAGAGATCGGCACCTTTTTTGTTTGCAATCCTGGTCCTCTCTTTCAGTTCAAGAAACCGATCGGTATTCCTTGTAAGATACACAATGAGATTATACCTTTCCTCCAGCACCCTTTTCAGCCGCTTTGCTATGTCAAGGGTGACATCCTTCTCTTTCAGCCCCCCTGGACCTATTGCCCCTGGATCATGCCCACCATGGCCTGCATCAATCACCACAACCTTTCTTTCACGGTAAAAGGGATTTCTATCCTTACCAAACTCTATCACCAGCCGAGGTGGGGATTTCAGTGTAAATACTTTATACTCCGTCCTGCCCTTCAGATCAAAAACAATCCTCAGGATATTTTTACGGTAATACCCTAACCGAATTTTTTTCAGATGACTGCTTTTTATGTTAAGCACATTAAGAGGCTCGTCTATTAACACCCCTTTCAAATCAAAATAGAGCCTCTCGGGATTGTGAAGCATATTGGACTTATACTCGGGAAGGCTTTCGAATTCTATTACCACCTTTGTGGTATTGGCTCCGTTGCTGTACCTGATATCCTTAATATAGATCTCGTCAGCAGAGGCTGGTACGGAATAGGAGATTAAAAAGCAGGCAAACAGAAGCAAATAGAATAGATAATATGACGGCTGACGCTTCATTGTTCAGACCGCCCTTACCTCAGTGACCTCAGGAATCTCCTCCTTGATTACCTTCTCAACCCAGTTCTTCATGGTAAGACCCGCCATCATACAACTGCTGCACTCTCCCTTAAGCCTTACCAACACTACCGTGTCACGGATATCCACCAATTCAATATCCCCTCCCTCCTTCTTCAACCCCTCCCGGATCTTCTCAAGAACCTCTTCCAAACGTTCTTTATCCATACTTGTAATT
>JALUAR010000210.1:1694-2216 GCA_027050975.1 Thermodesulfovibrio sp. | reverse complement strand
GTATATCTTCTATTCTCTGCCTTAAAGGTGGCACTGTTATTGTAATTACATTAAGTCTGTAGAAGAGATCCTCTCTAAAACGTCCTTCTTTAACTTCCTGATTCAGATCTTTATTACTTGCTGCAATTATACGAATATCTATATATCGTGTGTTACCTCACAGGGGTTCTATTTCACCTTCCTGCAATACCCTTAAGAGTTTCACCTGCAAATGAAGAGGTATATCACCTATTTCGTCCAGAAACACTGTTCCACCGTCTGCCTGTGCCAGTCTTCCTATTCTCTTTTGAATTGCACCTGTAAAAGCTCCTTTTTCATAACCAAAAAGTTCTGCTTCAAGTATACTTTCAGGAATTGCAGCACAATTTATTACAACAAAGGGACCCGAATTTCTTAAGGAATTCTGATGAATAAACTTTGCCAGAAGTTCTTTACCTGTGCCACTTTCTCCAAGTATAAGTACAGTTGCATTACTTGTTGCTGCCTGCATTGCAATTTCAAGGGTCTTCCTCAGTGCTGGAC
>JALUAR010000210.1:0-1684 GCA_027050975.1 Thermodesulfovibrio sp. | reverse complement strand
TGTTACCAACAATTTCTCTTCTATAAATGAAATAATTCAGCTCCTGTTTTAATGTTTTGTTCTCTACCACAAGTTTTCTCTTTTCTGCAGCCTGCCTGATACTTTTTATAATATGATGTCTCTTTAAAGGCTTTTCTACAAAGTCATAAGCTCCCTCCTTCATTGCTGTTACTGCATATTCAACATTTCCATAAGCTGTCATAACAACAACTTCAGTATCAGGGGAGAGCTGTTTTATGGTTCTGAGAAGTTCCAAGCCATCCATTCCTGGCATAACCAGATCTGTAAGTACAACATGAATATGATATTTTTTCAGTATGTCCAGTGCAGTCTTTGCATCTTCAGCAAGAAATACCCTGAACCCTTCTCTTTTAAAGATCTTTTCAAGAGAGGAGAGGTTCCCTGGATCATCATCCACCACAAGCAAGCTTATCTGTGTATGATTTCTCTGTTCCATTGTTACAAAAATATCTTGATATATTTTATGATATAATATAACAGTTAAAAAAATAAATTAAAGTGGTATTTTCATGATACCGGTAAAGGATAACATTCCAAGTGAGAAATATCCTTTTGTTACCCATATACTTATACTGATCAATGTATTTATATTTTTATATGAAGTTTCTCTTGGAAAAGCAGTAGATCATTTTATAATGAATTATGGGCTTGTGCCTGTAAGAGATTTTCTCCCTGTAATGACTTCCAGTTGGGTTGAGATTGATTCATTTATATACAATGCTTTGACTTCCATGTTTTTACATGGGGGCTGGATACATATAATAGGTAATATGCTTTATTTGTGGTTATTTGGAGACAATGTTGAGGATAGACTGGGTCATTTTCGTTTTCTTATTTTTTATCTTTTAAGTGGAATTGGAGCAGCATGGATTCAATGTTATACCCATCCATATTCTCAGGTGCCCATGGTGGGAGCTTCTGGAGCAATCTCTGGAGTAATTGCTGCCTATATGTTGTTTTATCCCTATGCACGGATTATTATGATGGTTCCATTATTTTTCTTTTATCCATTCTTTTTTGAGATTCCTGCAGTATTGTTTGTATTTTTCTGGTTTATAGAACAACTGTTTAGCGGCGTACTTGAGTTAAGTATGCTTGGAAAACAGGCAGGAGGAGTTGCTTGGTGGGCTCATATAGGAGGCTTTATAACAGGTGGAGCACTGTCTTTTGTCTTAAAGCCAAAACGTATAAGAAAAAGATATCCGGATGAATATCTACCATGGTGATAGAAATAACTTCATGCCAGCTTTTTGATCTGAGCAAGTAAAGTCTTATACTCTTCGTTGTATGGCTCAAGTCTTATAGCTGTTTCAATTTCTCTTTTTGCGTTCTTATATAAACCAGCTTTAAAATATATCTGGGATAGAAGTGCATGAAACTCTCCGGTATTGGGCTTAAGTTCTATGGCTTTTGAGATATATCTTTTGGCTTCATATAGATCTCCATCAGATAACAGGATCGCTTTTGCCACATAAAAATAATATTGAGAGTTATCAGGTATAAGTTCCACACATTTTTTAAACGAATTTATTGCAAGATCAAAATTTCCAATATCAAGTTCATATTTCCCCCGGGTAAAGTAATGAGATGCCAGATATTGTTTAGCCTGTTTTCTGGCGTTTTCATAGGCAGTTCTATACTCGGATTTTTCAGGGTTTATTTC
>JALUAR010000209.1 GCA_027050975.1 Thermodesulfovibrio sp. | reverse complement strand
GAGTTTGATTCTTGGTTCTTTAATACATCAATATCTAAACCTTCTTCACCCAAGGACTTTAAAGCATTCGAGCCAATAACCATGGTATGTTTAGAAGCAGGAGAACCAATAAAACCAGATGAAGAAGAATACGAAGGTGAAGAATCTCCAACAAAGGTAGAAGAATTATTGCTACTATCACTATTACTATTAGCAATAGAGGTGCCTGTATTATAAGGGGTGGAGTTATAACTTTTCATTGAGGCTCTTTCATAATCGGCTTTACTGCCTGCTGATACCGACTTATGCATGTCCTCTTGTATATGACCTAAATCATAACGACCAAGGTATGAAACCGCCAACTCTCTAAATACATAATCAAGAACAGAATTGGCATATTTTATATAATCATTACCAGTTACCACCCCCGATGGATCAAATCTAGTAAATGCAAAGGCATCTATGAACTCTTCAAGGGGAACTCCATATTGCAACCCCAGTGAGACGGCCATTGAGAAACAATTCATCAAACTTCTAAAAGAAGCTCCTTCTTTGTGCATATCAATAAATACTTCACCCAAACGACCATCTTCATACTCCCCAGTTCTGACATATACCTTGTGCCCCCCAACAGTTGCCTTTTGAGTATAACCAGAGCGTCTACCAGGTAATGGCATTTTTGCTCCGATATGAACTGGTTTTTCAATAACTTTTTCAACTATGCGCTCGGCAATTTTTGTGACATTATTAAGCCCAGAGCTAAATGAGTTGTTATTTGAAATATTAACAAGGGATTTAATATCACTCTTATCAATAACAGATTGCGAAGAGTGCAGCCGAGACCCCTCTCTTTCTATACGGCTAACCTTTAGTCCAGATTTCCAGGATTGCATAAATGTATCCAGACAATCATCAATTCTAACAGAATGGGCAAGACGAATGTTTTTTGCAATTCCACCACTAATAAAAGGTTGAGCAGCTGCAGCCATACTTATGTGAGCCTCTGCGGAGATTACTCTTTCCAATGCCTCATCACCAGCCCCAATTAATCCAGTTGTACAATCAAAAACCTTCAAATGATCTTTCTTGATTTCCTTACAACCGACAAAGCTCTTTACTCCACAGCAATAATCATTGGCTGCCTTGATCTCTTTTTCAGAAAAACCAAGATGGCTTAGAATGTCAAAGGAAACATCATCAAGCTTCTCTGGGGCAATTGAGAGAACCTTTATACAAAAATCATCTCCAAGCACCCAGCGATTAAAGGCAAACCTTATATCAAAAGTAGTCTTTAATATTTTTGAGATGGCAGTAATAGCCGCATCAGTAAATCCCTTTTTGCGCAGATCGTCAAATGATATGGCAGGAGATCCCTCTAAGGTACCACGACCAACAGCATAATCAATAATCTTATTGGCGCTTTTTGTATCATAACCAAGCTCTTTTAGAGCATATGGAATCAAGGGATTAATTCTGCGAGTATATCCCTTATCCTTTAGGTTCTTTGTGTACTTAACAATGGAGGTTTCTGGCTCTAAACCAAAGGTATTACAATCCATGATTATACCAATGGTTCCTGTGGGAGACAAAGCTGTTACCTGAGCATTGCGAAAACCATACTTTTTTCCCAACTCAATAACCTCGTCCCAAACATTAATCGCTGCATTTGCAAGCTCTGTAATCGAGCAAGAATCTTTGTCAAATGGCACAGGGTTAATGGAGAGATGATTATAGCCATCTAACTTTCCAAGTACTGCATTTTTATGATTATAAATTACCCGTGACATAGACTCACGGTTCAAATTGTAACCTGCAAACTCTCCCATCTCTTTGGCCAACATCGTAGAAGTCCTGTATGCAACGCCTGTCATAAAGGCGCTGATTGCGGCACAAATGCTGCGCCCTTCGTCACTATCATAGGCAATTCCTTGCATCATCAAGAAACCAGCAAGATTAGAAAAACCAAGACCCAATGGTCTAAAGTTGTTCGTTTTTTCTGCAGTGCTCTTTGATGGATACTGTGACATTGAAACTGTTATATCCAGAGCAATTGTCCAAATATTTACCGCATGCTCAAACCCTTGCAAATCAAACTTGCGCCCTGCCCTATCATAAAAATTCCCAAGATTTATAGAGGCAGATGCCACAGCTGTATTATCCAAGAATAAAAACTCTCCACCCGGACTAGAGGCATTAATCCTCCCAGATTTGGCACAGGTATTCCAATCATTAATTGTGCTATCAAACTGCA
>JALUAR010000208.1 GCA_027050975.1 Thermodesulfovibrio sp. | reverse complement strand
ACTCATCTGCGGTCAAACCAGCCCTTGAAAACGCCAAGAGGATAGGAGCTGAAGCAGACATAGAGAAGGATATAAAGATATGGGTTTTTTAGAGAATATCCTTAAAAAAATAAAGCAAAAACATACCCATATCATATGGATTGGCATATAAAAACCTCTTAATTGCCCTCCAGAAGTATTATCACCAGAATAATCCTGTCTTCGTAAAGCAGGGGTGATCTTTTAAAGATCAAGAGACGGTACATTGAAAAGATATGGTTTTTCAATGGGTTCCTTTTGATACTGACTGTTGAAAGGGGAGTGTATACCTGAATTACGGAGCCGGATGGCATCCTTGGATAAGAAAAGAGATGGTGGAACTCTTTAAAGATGAGAAGGTGACGGGAGAGGGAGAGGAGCAAAAGGGTCGTCCCCTTGCCTGGAGGATGATGCCCCGGGATCTGGACGAGTTTGTCGGACAGACAGAACTCATAGGAGAAAATGGCCCTCTCAGGAGGCTTATTGAGGACGACTCGATAGTCTCTCTGATCTTTTACGGACCTCCTGGCACGGGTAAGACCGCCCTGGCGAGGATTATTGCCAAGAGGACCAGAGCGCGTTTTATTGCCCTTAATGCTGTTACGGCAGGGGTTAAAGATATCAGGGATGCGATCGCGGTAGCAAAGCATGAGAGAACCATACTATTTATTGACGAGATACACAGGTTTAATCGTCTCCAGCAGGATGCCCTTCTTCCCCATGTGGAATCAGGTGAAGTCACTTTAATAGGTGCTTCAACACAGAACCCGTTTTTTGCTCTTGTACCGGCCCTTGCCTCTCGTTCCATTATTTTTGAATTCAAGGCCCTCTCTCGGGATGAGATCAAGACCATTCTACAGAGAGCAGTAACCTCACCAAGAGGCATCGGGCTTAACGGTCTCGAACTTCTCCCTGATGCCATGGATTTTATAGCTGTGCAGTGTTCTGGAGATGCAAGGCGGGCGCTGAATATGTTGGAGATAGCATCTCTGGTTGCGGAGGGAAGGCAGCAGAGGATTATAACCGTAGAGCTATTAAAGGATGCTATCCAGAACAAGGCCCTTTATTATGATGAGGATGAGCATTACGATATTATTTCCGCCTTTATTAAAAGTATGAGAGGCTCTGACCCTGACGCAACAGTCTACTGGCTTGCCCGAATGATTGACTCTGGAGAGGACCCCATGTTTATCGCAAGAAGGATAGTGATTTGTGCTTCAGAGGATGTAGGTAATGCCGACCCTGTAGCACTTCAGGTGGCTGTCTCGGCAATGTATGCCGTCGAAAAGATAGGAATGCCCGAGGCCAGGATACCCCTTGCCCAGGCAGCCATTTATGTTGCTACCGCACCTAAGAGCAACGCCTCTTACCTGGCCATTGAGAGGGCCTCTGAGTCGGTCAGGAACGAACCGCTTCAGCAGGTACCACTGCATCTGAGGGATGCCCATTATTCCGGTGCAGAGCGGCTAGGCCGTGGCAGGGGATACCTGTATCCCCATAATTTCAAAGGACATTATGTAAAACAGAAGTATATGGAAGAGGAGAAGGTTTTTTATGAGCCTTCCGAGGAGGGATATGAACGGAATATCAATATCTTAATGAAGAAAAGGAGGAGCATGTAGAGATGAACACAGCAATATATGTGGCGATTGGTGTGCTGATAGGCGCCGTGGTTTCGCTAGTTCTATATTTTATTGCTAACAAAAAGGCGGCAGCCAAAAAGGAGATTCCTATAAGAGAGGATGCTGAGCGCATAATAAATGAAGCAAAGCAGGAGGCAGAGAGAATAAAGAAGGAGGCAACCTTAGAGGCCAAGGATATCCTCTACAGGGCGAGGGCAGATGCCGAGAAGGAACAACGGGAGCGCAGAAACGAGCTGAACCAGATCGAGCGGAGATTAAGAAACAAGGAGGAGCATTTAGAGAGAAAGATCGATCAACTTGAGAAAAGAGAGAGTTCAATCTCCAGGCGGGAAAAGGAGATATTGGCTCGTGAGAATGCATTGAAGGACAAGGAGGCCAGGCTTGAAAGTCTCATCAAGGAGGAACTGGAGCGGATCGAAAGGATTGCCGGAATGACTACCGAGCAGGCCAGGGAAGAGCTCTTCAGAAAGGTGGAGGAAGAGTCAAAGTTCGAGGCTGCAAAACTGATCAAGCGGATAGAGGAGGAGGCAAGGGATACGGCAGAGAAAAAGGCAAAGGAGATTATCAGTCTTGCCATCCAGAGATACGCAAGCGAGTATGTAGCCGATACCACGATTTCTGCAGTGGTACTACCTAATGATGAAATGAAGGGAAGAATTATCGGCAGGGAAGGAAGAAACATCAGGGCTCTGGAAGCGGCAACGGGTGTCGATCTCATCGTGGATGACACACCCGAGGTTGTTACATTGTCATCCTTTGATCCTGTAAGGAGAGAGATTGCCAGAATCTCTCTGGAAAGGCTCATAGCAGACGGAAGAATTCATCCTGCAAGAATCGAAGAGGTGGTAGAGAAGGTACGCAAGGAGGTGGAGTCCATTATAAGGGATGAGGGAGAGAAGGCTGTCTTCGACCTGGGCCTTAGCGGTGTGCATCCTGATATAATCAAGCTTCTTGGCAGGCTCAAATACAGGACATCTTATGGTCAGAATGTGCTTCAACACTCACGTGAGGTGGCCTATCTTGCCGGTATGATGGCAGGTGAACTTGGAGTGGATGTCAAGCTTGCCAAGAGGGCAGGGCTTTTACATGATATCGGAAAGGCGGTGGACCATGAAGTCGAGGGAGCCCACCATGAGATAGGAGTAAACCTGGCAAAGAAATACGGTGAGGATGAAAGGGTTCTGAATGCGATCGCCTGTCATCATGGAGATGTTGATCCCATATGTGTGGAGGCTGCACTTGTGGCGGCAGCCGATGCCCTTTCCGCGGCAAGGCCGGGAGTAAGAAGAGAGAGCATCGAGAATTATATCAAACGCCTCCAGAGGATCGAAGAGATTGCTACATCATATGACGGAGTGGAGAAGTGTTATGCCATGCAGGCAGGAAGGGAAGTGAGAGTGATTGTGAAGCCCGATGATATCTCCGATGAGATGTCTTCAATGATTGCCAGAGATATCGCCCGTAAGATACAGTCCGAACTTACCTATCCAGGACAGATAAAGGTGATGGTGATCAGGGAGACAAGGTTTGTAGATTATGCAAAATAGAAGGGTTTCCCGTTGAAAGTACTGTTTATAGGTGACATTGTGGGCAAGGTGGGCAGGAGGCTTGTCAAAAACCTCCTGCCTTCCCTTGTTAACAAACAGAAGATAGACCTCGTTATTGCCAACTGCGAGAATGCAGCAGGAGGGTTCGGAATCACCGAGAATGTGGCCAATGAACTCTTCTCCTACGGTATCCATGTTATGACCTCTGGAAACCATATATGGGACAAGAAAGAGGCTGTAACCTACCTGACAAAGGAGGAGAGAATCCTCAGACCTCTTAATTATCCACCTGGTGTACCTGGCGTGGGAACCATCCTATACACAGTCAATGGCATTAAGGTGGGAGTAGTGAATGCCGCAGGAAGGGTCTTTATGCAAATGATAGACTGCCCATTCAGAAGGTCTGACGAGGAGATCGAGAGGCTGAGAGCAGAGACGGATATTATCATCGTGGACTTTCATGCAGAGGCCACCTCTGAAAAGATAGCTTACGGCTATTATCTTGACGGAAGAGTCTCGGCGGTTATTGGAACCCATACGCATGTGCAGACTGCTGATGAGCAGATCCTGCCAGGTGGTACGGGTTATATCACAGATGTAGGAATGACCGGGCCTGCGGTCTCTGTGATAGGTGTGGAGGTTAAACAGATTATAGAGAGATTCCTCACTCACATGCCGAAAAAATTCGATACAGCCAAGGGAGAAGGTATTTTTTCCGCTGTTGTGTTAGAGATTGATGAAGGATCAGGCCGATGTGTTTCAATAAACAGGGTACAATTAAGGCAGTAGGCTAGGGATATGGCCGTAGGAAGAATAAGCGAGTATCTTACCCCGAAGCTGATAGTTATCTTAGTACTGCAGTTTGTTGTTGTTGTCACCGTTTTGGGCTACCGTTCCTGGAAAGACTCCTCAGTAGAGTGTGTCCGATGCCACAGTGATAAAAAGAGACTGGAAAAGTTAGGTGCGCCCTGGGCGTATGTAACAGTCAAGGATGTTGAGAAGCAGAGCCGTCATACCAATATTCAGTGCAGAGACTGCCACCTTGGTGACGGGCGTGCAAAGGACAAGGACAGGGCGCATAAACAGATGCTGAAGATGCTTATTGTCGGTACGGACGGTAGTCTCCTTGACCGGGAAAAGGGATATCCTGGTCCTCTCAGACAGTCAGGCGATGATGAGATGTTTGCCCTCATGCCAAAGGTGGAGATTGACGGTGAGCTCTATATGCTGCCCCATGTAAGGAACATCCTATGGCATGACAGAGACAGAAAAACCTATGGTTTTGATCCCAAGATAGCAGAGAAAACCTGTGCCAAGAGCGGATGCCATCCCGAGGCACTAAAGCAATTTAAACAGACAATTATGGGAAGAAACTTTCGTCAGAGGACAATGAGGACATGGCTTAAGCCTTATGGCCCTCACAATTGTGGTCCTTCCTTTGCCGATCTTCCACCTGTAGAGGTCCTGGAGAGATCCGATTTTGATTATAAAAACACAGAGGAGATTGCCAGAAACCTGAATGTGAACTTTACAAAGGCTCAGGCAGAGGCAAAACAAAGATTCTGCAATGTATGCCATGCGGGATGTCTGGACTGTCATTACAGACCATCGAATAAGGAGGGAGTGCATGCCTTTGCACGCAAGCCTGATTCACTGAGTTGTTCAGGCTATGGCAGAGGTGCAAGTACCTGTCATCCTGGTGCCATGGTCAGCCGCAGGGGAGAGACCTATATCGGAGGAGACTACTCCCTCCCTCAGGGTATGCCTGCTGACGTTCATTACAAAAAGGGAATCCAATGTGTTGACTGTCATTCCACAGGTGAAAAGGGGATGGGTGACATGGAGCGTGAGGCATCCTGTCAGGACTGCCATATCCCTTCAGAGGAGGCCCTTGCCCGGAGTCAGATCCACAAAGATATGGACTGCTCCACATGTCATGTCAGGGAGTTAGGCGGTTATCAGATAACCATCTGGGGTCCCGGAAACGTGGCTGAAAGGCCCAACCCCTTTCATAAATACTCCCTTTATTATGGAATACAGTCTCCTCCTATACTGATGAAGGACCAGAAGGGTAGGTGGATGCCTGTTAAGGTCTGGCCTCACAGCGTAGGCAACATTAAAGATGATGTGCCTCCCTCGGGAAGGATCAAGTTCCGGTGGCCCAATGGCGAGACCCGTGATGCTTACTATATTGTAGGGACCTTTGATAATCTGCCGGAAAACAATAAGCACCTCCTGTGGGTTGAGATTGAACAGGCAGCTCATCCCTTTGCAAAAGCCAGGGAATGTGACAGCTGTCATGCCTCGGAAAGACAGGTTTCATTCTCTGAATGGGAGTTTTATGATTACGATGGTGCCGAGTCCTTTCAGGGCAGGCATAAGATTGTGGCAGATAAGAATGGGCTCAGATTTGTGGACATGGAGAACACAACTCCCATAAAGGTTTTGCCGGGTTATAAACTCTCTGACTTTGCATCCTGGATTTATCTCAAGGACAAGTGGTTTGTACCAGGTGATTTTTCTATAAAGACGGACAGAAAGAAATATGAAAAGTTGAAAAAGCAATACGAGGATGTTCTGAAGGAGCTTGAAGACATAAGAAAGAGAATTGACCCCTCGAATAAAAAAGCCATGAGATTGTATAAAGAGGCAAGGGCGCGTACACTACACGATCCTGAGAGGGCCAGGGAGATATTACAGGAGTTGATCAGGAAACTATCATCAACTACGAACTGAGAGCTATGAACTTTAAAACTCCTCCCATCTGCCCGGTCCTATCACCTTTTTTGTGAGAATGCCTTCGGGATTTATTATGTATGTCTCGGGCACTCCTGTAACTCTGAATATCTCTGCTGCATTCCCATTCGGGTCAATATAGACAGGTATGTTGTAATTATTTTCCTTCAGGTATTTACTCGAGTCAGCTGGATCCTCTTTATAAATAACGCTCAGAAACACGAAGTTCGGATCCGAACTCTTTCTTTTGTAAAGATTGTAAATAGAAGGCATTTCAGCTCTGCATTCCTTGCACCATGATGCCCAGAAATGGACGAACACAGTCTTTCCCTTTAGCTGGGAGAGTCTAATCTCCTTTCCGTCCTTATCAAGAAGAACAAAGTCAGGAACCCTTAGTCCCACCGCTACGCCTGCAGGCTTGGGGCCTCCGTTCTGCTGACTGAGAAAAACAAGAAATACAACTGCCGACAATACGATGAGTAGAATCAATCCCTTATGTTTCATTTTTTAAACTCAGCCTCCACTATCTTTTTAATCTCCTTTACTGAAAGTCCCTGATTGAACAGTTCGGAAGCCCTAAGGGCCTCCCCTAAGCAGATGTTTCACTGAGCCGCGTGATCATCAACATAACAGCTTAAAAGGCTCTTGTGCCTGAATATCGGCGACTCTTCACAATAGCAATAACAATAGATGCTATCAAGTACCCACGGTATCCTTTTTGCAATTCCGTATGCCTTTCTTATCAATGCATTTGAGTAGGCTAAGGGTGACTTTGTCTGCCTGCTTTCGCCCATTCTGAGAGACATGTCAAGCTGAGCACCGGTAAGTGCTTCCGAGCCCGCTGGCAGCAGGAATGCAAAAAGCAAAGTAGCAATAAATGATTTTTTTAGTATTCGTATCATTCGCACCTCCTCCTGATCCGATCGGATTCTGTGCGGATATGATAACGAGGAAGTGTGAAGGAAATATGAAGGCTTAATTCACGCCTGCAGTAATAATCTCTTCTTCCTGCGCAACCTTAAAGACCGGTCTGTTATCTTCGAGTTCTACTATAACCTTGCTCGCTCCAATAAACCTTCCTTTGAGAATCTCTTCCGAAAGATAATCCTCTATTTCCTTCTGGATTGCCCTTCTCATGGGTCTTGCACCGTAAACAGGCTGGTAATACTTGTTAACGAGGTACTCTTTAACCTCCTCGGTAAGCTCGATCAGCAACTCCTGCTCAATAAGCTGCTTGTTTGTTTCCTCGATCAGGAGATCAATGATCGAATAGAGATGCTCCTTTTCAAGGGGATGGAATACCACAACCTCATCCACCCTGTTCAGAAATTCTGGATTAAAGGTCTTTTTCAGTTCTGCAAGCACATTGTCCTTTATCTTTGTGTAAAGGTCCTCAGAGGAATCACGATAGAACCCCAGTGGTGTGGCCTTTTCAATAATCCTGGCTCCGAGATTGGATGTCATAATTATAACAGTGTTCTTGAAGTCAACCTTTCTTCCCATACTATCTGTGAGTACTCCTTCATCAAGTACCTGTAAAAGAAGGTTATAGACATCGGGATGAGCCTTCTCAATCTCGTCAAAAAGTACCACGGAGTATGGTTTCTTCCTTACACGTTCAGTTAACTGACCACCCTCTTCGTATCCCACATATCCCGGAGGTGCACCGGTTAGTCTCGAGACATTAAATCTCTCCATATACTCGGACATGTCTATCTTGATAAGTGCATTCTCGTCATCAAAGAGAAACTCTGCCAGTGCCTTAGCAAGTTCCGTCTTACCCACACCGGTGGGACCGAGAAACAGGAATGAGCCTATGGGCTTTTTCCTGTTCTTGATGCCGGTTCTCGAACGTCTTATGGCTCTGCAGACAGCCTTGATAGCCTCATCCTGCGCAATAATACGCTTGTGAAGCTCCTCTTCCATCTGGAGAAGCTTTTCCGTTTCCTCCTGCTCCAGTTTCAGCAGAGGTATACCGGTCATCTTTGAAACGGTGTAAGCAATGTCTTCGGCATTTATTACAGGAATTTCCTTTGTGAGATTATCACGCCACTTTTTGTGGATTTGCTCATGGAGCTGGCGCAGCTTCTCCTCCTCACCCCGTATCGCAGCTGCCTTGTCGATATCCTGAAGCTTAATGTAGAGGGTCTTCTCTTTAGCCAGTCTTTCAAGCTCCTGCTCTATCTCCTTGAGTTCATGCGGCTGTGTGTACCTTTTTAATTTAATCCTTGAGCCTGTCTCATCGAGCACATCAATGGCTTTGTCCGGAAGGTTCCTGTCTGCTATGTATCTATCAGAGAGCTTGGCTGCCGCTATTATGGCCTCCTCGCTGTATTTCACTCTATGATGAGCCTCATACTTGCTCTTCAGTCCCTTCAGAATCTCTATAGTTTCTTCCACAGTAGGTGGCTCCACATAGATTGGCTGGAACCTTCTTTCCAAAGCACCGTCCTTCTCTATGTACTTTCTGTACTCATCCACTGTGGTAGCACCGATGCACTGAATTTCACCACGGGAAAGAGCCGGTTTAAGCATGTTGGATGCATCCACCGAGCCTTCGGCTGCACCGGCTCCGATAAGGGTATGGAACTCATCGACAAAGAGAATGATGTTGTCCGACTGCTTTATTTCCTTCATTACAACCTTCAAGCGCTCCTCGAACTGGCCTCTGTATTTTGTTCCTGCTATAAGCGCACCCAGATCAAGAGAGATAATTCGTTTTCCAAGCATCTGGTCCGGAACATCACCGGCAACAATCTTCTGAGCCAGGCCCTCAACAATGGCGGTCTTTCCAACACCTGCTTCACCAATGATGGCAGGATTGTTTTTTATCCTTCTTCCGAGTATCTGAAGGATTCTCTCGATTTCTCTCTCCCTGCCGATTACAGGATCGAGTTTACCCTTCTTTGCAAGCTCTGTAAGGTCTTTACCAAACTCATCCAGGGCAGGGGTATGGGTCTTTTTCTCTCGGACATGAGGTTGAGATCTCATGGAAAGGTTTATTGCAAGCTGTCTTGCGCCAAGGAGGTTTGCTCCCAGGTTCCTCAGTATCTTTCCGCCTATGCCTTCATCCTCGCGGATAAGACCGAGAAGTAGATGCTCGCTTCCGATATAGTTATGTCCAAGTAGCCTTGCCTCTTCAATGGCAAGTTCAAGAACCTTTTTTGCCCTTGGTGTAAAGGGGATATCCCCGAATGTTAATATATTTGTAGCAGGAGGAAGGTTCCTTTCTACCTCGACTCTTACCTCTTCAACAGAGATGCCCATCTTCTTAAGAATTACAACAGGTAGACCGTCCTGCTCCCTGATCAGCCCCAGAAGAAGGTGTTCCGTGCCGAGATAGTCGTTTTGACGTCTTTCAGCCTCTTCCTTGGCATATATGATTACCTTCCTGCCTCTTTCCGTGAATTTTTCAAACATATAGACTCCTTTGTTTATTCACAGGTGTTATTAAATCACAATCCTTAATTCATAATACTTGTTTTCACAGGTGCTTGTCAACAGCACGAAAATCGTGGAAATGCTGAAAAACTATCCCTTGTAACTGTTTTCACAACCTGATCCTCATCTACATAATTATCTTATCGGCATTTATTCGGAATAGTTGAATCAAATTGGAGGGTTTTATCGAAGGGTATTTTCGATACCGATTCTAATCATCATCACGGCAATTGAAGCAAGCAGTATATCCATCAGCTTAGAGATAGCCAGTATTCCGTTTCGACCAATGAAATTTACAACAATATTTGAGTATATGAAGAGTATCCATACAATAAGGAGATTCAGCAAAAGAGAAATAAGCGTAAGTAATGCACCGTAATGTTCAAGCAGCACAATAAGCGTTGTGAGCAAGGCAGGTCCTACTATAAGGGGAACACCTATCGGGACAATTCCGACAGTCTGTGAAACCTTGGCTCTTTCCTTATCCATGCCGATCTGTACTATATCAAGGATAGCAATCACCAGGAGAAGTAGTCCTCCTGCAATCTTGAAGTCATTCACCGTGATGCCAAGGAGCCTGAATATCACTTCTCCCAGTGTAACAAAACCGATACTTACCGCGAGAGCAGTTATGACCGACTGCTTGATGACAGACCTGACGCTCTGTGTTGAAAGTCCCGAAGTGAAAGAGAGAAAAACCGGCAAAAGGGCAAAAACATCAATTGCAACAAAAACTGGTATAAATACATTGGGAAAGTTTTTTAGTAACTCTATCATTGGTGTTTGAGCTTTTCAGGTGCGTTCTTTAAGCTCCTTTATTGCTTTCCTTATTGGTTCGGCGTCTGGTGCATTTGGTGAGAGCTTTAAATAGATCTGGAACTCTTTTATTGCTTCCTTTGGTTTGTTAAGGTCATATGCAAGTACAACGGCGAGATTTCGGTGGGCAAAACCATGTTTTGGATTTATTTTTATAGCCTTTCTATACTCCTGTGCAGCACGTTCGGAGTCACCGACTCTTCTGTAACAGGTACCCATGTCTACCCTCACATCCACATTTTTCGGATCGAGCTGGAGGGCTTTTTCGTAAGCCTCTATTGCTTCGGTAAATCTGTTTGCATCCATAAGGATATTGCCGAGCTTTATCCATACCCTCAGATTGTTAGGTTCTCTTATAAGAAGTTCTCTGAGCCTCTTTACCTCATTGTCTATGCTCAGCGGGTTTAGCTGTGTGACAACAGCAGGTGGTGCGGTTGATGTCTCAGA
>JALUAR010000207.1 GCA_027050975.1 Thermodesulfovibrio sp. | reverse complement strand
GATATCAGAGAGTTAAGAATTGGTGAATACCGGGTTATTTATCGGTTGGAAACGGACTTAATAGCTATCATTACAATTTATCATTCGAAACAACTGATAAAGAAATCCGACATCCCGTAACATTTTAAAACTGAATTATCTCTTTAAAATCAAATAAGTAACCAAAGAAAAGGGTTGGAAAACAGTACCTTGGACGTTTTGTAAAAAATCTTTTTACCGATCGGCTAAAATTATCAACTTCATGTGCGACAAAATAACTTTTATTTCCAATTAGTATTGGCCTGTTTCAAAGTATGTCAAAAGATTCAGTTTAAATGATTTTGGGTAAGAGCAAGAAAAGCCCCCTATTTGTGAATAAAATAAACTATACTTGCATTTTAGTTTAAAAAATTCTTAATTAGGTAAAAAATAAAGCCTTAATCATGAAAAAAATAAACCAACTACTTAGAGAGTGGCCCCGGGGTGCTGTTTTAACGATCCGTTATTTGAAAACCAAACAAATTACTGCCCACCATCTCAAACAGTACCGCAAAAGTGGTTGGATAGAAAATGTCGGGAGGGGAGCGTATCGGTTAAAAGGTGATATTATTGATTGGCAGGGTATTGTTTATGGTTTACAGCAGGAAAAAAATGTTCATGTTGGTGGTAAAACGGCCCTACAGTTAAAGGGATTTACCCATTTTATTCCTTCTAAACTGGAAACAATCTTTCTTTATAGCGATACTGTTAAGACATTACCACCCTGGGTTAATGAAATAGAATGGGGAGGTTCTTTTGTCTTTACTTATTTGCGATTATTTAATCAACAGTTCGAAGATTCGTTTTCCTGGTATCGCCATAATGAATTTTCAATTAAAATCTCTGCTCCGGAACGGGCAATTCTGGAAATGCTTTATCATGTTCCTCAAAAACAAAGTTTTGATGAGGCAATGAAAATTATGGAGTCATTAAGTACATTGCGACCTCAAGTCGTCCAGAAGCTTTTAGAATCGTGCAATTCAATTAAAGTAAAACGCTTATTCTTGTATATGGCGGAAATTCAACAGCATTTCTGGCTTACTCATCTGGATATAAGTCATATAAATCTGGGTAGAGGGAAGCGACAGATTATCAGGGATGGAAAATTAGATAAAAAATATCTAATTACCGTTCCTGGAGATTAAAACAGATGAAGGAATCGCCGTTTTTTGAACAAGCCAATCTTCTCCTGGATATTATCCCTTTATTAGCAAAAGAGCCACGGTGGGCACTCAAAGGAGGAACCGCCATAAATTTTTTTATACGTGACCTACCGCGTCTTTCAGTTGATATTGATTTGGCATGGCTTCCATTAGAAGACCGGAATACCACATTAAAAAATATTCATAAAGCATTGCAAAAGTTGAAGATTCAAATTCAGGAAGAATATCCTGACGCAATAGTTTCAGTCAGTTATGATAGGCAAGAACGTTTTATTCAACGTTTGATTGTTCAACGAACTGGCGCTACAATTAAAATAGAACCTAATTTCATTTTTAGGGGAAGTGTTTTTCCTCCTGAAAGAAGGCTTCTTTCACTTCGTGCCCAGGAATTGTTTGAGAAATCAATGGAAGCACAGGTATTATCATTTGCTGACCTTTATGGAAGCAAAATATGTGCAGCCTTAGACCGTCAACATCCCCGAGATTTATTTGATGTTAAACTATTATTAGAGAATGAGGGACTCACAGAAAATGTTCGACAAGCGTTTCTTATTTACTTGATTAGCCACAATCGCCCGATGGCGGAGTTACTACGTCCCCATTTCAAAGACTTAAAACAAACATTCCAAAAAGAATTTGCTGGAATGACAATGGTTTCGGTAACACCTGAAGAATTGCTCAAAATATTGGAGACATTAATTAATAAAATCCACAATACATTAACGTTGGATGAGAAAAAATTTATTTTATCCATAAAACAAGGCAAACCAGAATGGGCGCTTTTCCCATTAAAGCATATTCAACATTTGCCTTCTGTTAAGTGGAAATTACAAAATATTGAGAGAATGAACCGTGTCAAACATAAGATTGCCCTTCAAAAACTGATCAAGGTATTAAATCTTAGTAGTCCAAATGAATAGTAACGTGGAGAATGGAAGTCCGGGCTTATTCGAATATGCTTTTTCTTTTAAAAATTTTAATTTTTAATCAGGTGTACTGCCACTTTACGCTCTAATTTGCAGCTTTCCGGGAGCGCCAGTACAAAATGCCAATGCCGGATAAAAACATGATTAAAC
>JALUAR010000206.1 GCA_027050975.1 Thermodesulfovibrio sp. | reverse complement strand
GAATGAACAAGTATGGTAATAAGCTCGGAGTTAACACATAAATTATTATGGTAAAATAATAAAAAAGCTTAACGAGGTAAACAATGAAAACAGCAAAAGAAGAAGTTAAGATGTTATTGGACAGACTTCCAGACGATTGTACAATAGAAGATATCCAATACCATCTGTATGTTTTAGAAAAAATCCAAAAAGGGATTGATCGCGCAGAAAAAAAAGGAACCATCTCTCATGAAGAAGCAAAAAAGAGATTGAGTAAATGGATAACAGAGTAGAATGGTCTCCAGAAGCAATAGAGGATGTCGAGGCCATTGCAGTATAATTAATGAGGCTAATTAGTATTAATCCTTTTTGCGGATGGCTAAAGCCGCTGTAGATGATTGCTTTATTCGATAAAACTATGGATAATTAATTTACCGCATGTAGAAGATGTTGACTGAATCTGAACATAAATTTATCAAGCGTGCCATAGGGAGAAAAAAGCTCTTCTTAATACTCTCACTTATAAGTATAATCGTTGGGCTGTGCCTGATAGCAATCTATTTTTGGAAAGCAAGTACTCAACCTGACTTCGATATTGGCACCCACTTCGTGATAGTAATCTTGATCCTTCTTTCTGCAAGGCAGAACCTGCGTCAGTACAAATATGCAAAAATCTTAGAAAAACTGATTTCACGTGAAGGTATATCTATAAAAAAGGAAACCCCTAACAATACCCTTAACTCAGACAGATAAAAGTCACAGTCTGCTGCACTACAACCAGCATATATCCTCAATTACGATGCCAATTTTCCTCCTTTCATTTTTCCCACAAAAAGCATGGGGCAGGTCTTGAAATGTGAATTTTGTAATGCTAAACTTGCCTTTAAAAGTTTGGTGTGCATTAGCACGACTAAAACAAGACGCTGGAGCAGAAAGCTGAATCAGCATAAATAAGGAAACTTCCATAAATCAGTTTTGCAGGACGGCATCTTTATCTATATTGAATGGTCAATAACCATTATTCTCTCATCTGTGGTGTTTTTTGTGGTGGAGTTTGAGAAGATGATTTTGAGAAGGTTAAGGTGAAAAAAACTTTTAACAAGAATTTTATCCTCTATAAACCAAGTAACCAATATAAAGAAAATATAAAAGGATAAAACCTATCCCTTTCGGTCTGTCGATTAGATGTCTTTTACCAACAAAGAGGATTGCAAATAGAAAAGTCGTTACAAGAAGTACCATAATAATATCTGCATTCAGTTCAGGTCTGAACTGAATGGGTCTTATTATTGAAGTGAGTCCCAAGACCCAGAAGATGTTAAAGACATTAGAGCCTACAACATTCCCTACAGCAATGTCAGTGTTCCTTCTGTGGGCTGCTACAGCAGATGTCACTATTTCAGGCAGTGATGTGCCAAAGGCAACAAAGGTTAACCCCACAAAGGCCTCACTTATACCAAGATCTCTGACAAAGGCCCTTGCTCCATCCACGACCCACTTGCCTCCAATACCTAATCCGCAGATACCTAGGAATATAAGGAGAAGACTTATAGGGAGCGTATATTTTTTTGAAATCTTTTCATCTTCTTCTCTACCAATGCCAATAGTATATATGTAATAGAGAAAAATGGAAAAGAAGCTCAAAAGCACCAGCCCATCCGACCTTGTTATTGCTGATGCAGGAGCACCCTCTAAGAAGGCATCATTTGCCATTATGGCTAAGACCAGTACAGCAAGAAGACTGAAAGGAATCTCCTTGTATGTGGTACTCTTTTTAACCCTAAGGGGATATATGATAGATGCTACACCAAGTCCAAGCAAGATATTGGCTATATTACTGCCAAGGACATTTCCAAGAGCAATTTCAGAAGATCCTTTGAGAGAGGCTACAATATTTACAACCATCTCAGGAGCAGAGCTTCCAACAGAAACAACTGTTAGTCCTATAGCAAGGTCAGAGATGTTGAGCCTTCTTGATACGGAGACTGCACCCTTAACGAGTAAATCTGCCCCTTTGACAAGGATTACAAAGCCTATTATGAAAATCAGATAATTAGTCACTTAAATCTTTAAATCCTCCCTTGCACTCGTCTATTGTTGTATCTTACACTTTAGTCAAATAAAGTGTGTAATGTCAAACTAGGATAAGAATATTGGAAAAAAATTTATATAATATATGCGACAGTTTCAATATGAATTACATTTAGAGGTCAATATGAATTACATTTATTAAATCACCCAGTTTCACTTGCCAGATCTAGGGCAGACTGGACAAAATGCATGGTGA
>JALUAR010000205.1 GCA_027050975.1 Thermodesulfovibrio sp. | reverse complement strand
AATGCACCACCCCGATGGAGCGAGTGGTATTTTGCGTAAGCAAAATACGTTATCATGGATGTCTGAACAAATTTTCGCGGGAGCGAAAATTTGTGAGTTCCATGGAACGAACGGAATCGGGAAAAGGTGGTGCCTTTGAGTCTGAAATGCCACTCCCCAGCCCAAATAGCAACCAGAATTTTCGAACAGCACCTAGTTATATTGACAAAGTTAGTTTTATTGTTTACAAGTTAAGGTAACTGTGAGTCTATTGAGGAGAGGATGGTATGCCTAATAAATGGGTAAAGGAAAGAAGATGTAGAATAGAAGGTTGTAAAAGACCTTACAGGGCAAAAGGTTATTGTAATGTACATTATAAAAAATGGAGAAGAGGGGAACTGGGTAAAGCCAGATATAAAACCTGTTCTGAGGAAGGATGTAGAGCAAAAGCTGTAAGATGGGGTTTGTGTGAAGAACATTATAAGGCAAAGCTAAAGAAAAATAAAAAGGCTTCCTGAGAAACCATTCCAGTAAGTATGGAAGTTATTGAGATAGAAGGCGGAGTCCCTTTAAAAGGAACAGTTTATATAAGTGGAGCTAAAAATGCTGCGCTGCCTATAATGGCAGCAACTCTTCTTACTGAAGGTAAAAGTATTCTCAGAAATGTACCAGAACTTAAAGATGTAAAGACCAAGGCAGAACTTCTGGAAATTATTGGAGCCAGAGTTAATTTTATAGCAAAAAATACTCTGGAGGTGGATACTTCAGGACCTATAGAGCCTTTTGCTCCATATAACCTTGTAAAACAGATGAGAGCTTCTATCCTTGTTCTTGGACCTCTTCTTGCAAGAAGGGGTGTAGCAAGGGTCTCTTTACCTGGAGGTTGTGCTATAGGAGCAAGACCTGTTGATTTGCATTTAAGAGGGCTTGAAAGATTGGGGGCAAAGATTAGTCTGGAAAAAGGCTATATTGTAGCAAAAGCCTCAAAACTAACCGGGAACGAAATTGTTCTTGATATACCTACAGTAACGGGTACGGAAAATCTTATGATGGCAGCAGCCCTTGCAAAAGGCCGTACTGTTATTGTGAATGCTGCAAGGGAGCCAGAGGTTGAAGAACTGGCACGGGTTTTAAATAAGATGGGAGCCAATATAAGTGGAGCTGGAACAAATATTATTATTGTTGAAGGAGCAAAAGAGCTTGTGCCAGTAGATCATTCCATTATACCTGACAGGATAGAAACAGGCACTTTTATAATAGCTTCTGCTATAACCGATGGAGAAATTATAATAAAGAATGCTGAGCTATCCCATCTTGCAGTTGTGGTTGAGAAGCTAAGGCAGTCAGGAGTTGTTATTGAGAACAGAAAGGATGGTATAAAAGTATCCACTGATGGAAAACTGAAAAGTGTTGATATTACGACAGCTCCATATCCAGGTTTTCCCACAGATATGCAGGCACAATTTATGACTCTTATGTGCAAAGCAGAAGGAAGAAGCGTGGTAACAGAAACAGTTTTTGAAAACAGGTTCATGCATGTTAGTGAGCTCAAACGTATGGGAGCAGATATTGTAATCAATGGAAGGTCAGCTATTGTTACTGGAGGTAGAAAGCTTCAGGGAGCAACTGTTATGGCTACTGACCTTAGAGCAAGTGCATCACTTGTTCTGGCAGGACTTTTTGCAGAGGGTATAACAGAGATAAGACGTGTGTATCATCTTGATAGAGGTTATGAAAGATTTGTTGAAAAATTAAAATCACTGGGGGCAAATATAAAAAGAAGACCGGGAGAGTTATAAAATTGAGGGGGAAATTTATAATATTAGTATTAAAGGAGTAAAAATGCCGTATATAGTAGGTAGTGATATCCTTTCTTTTTGTACTCTGTGTAAAAAGGACAGGGTACATACTGTAGTTGAAGTTAATGAAAGAGGAGTGGTGGAAAAAGTAAGGTGTAATATATGTGGTCAGGAACATTCTTATAAAAAACCCAGGGAAGAAGCAAAGGCATCAAAAAAAGAGAAGTTAAAGCAGAAAAAAGAACAAAAGGCAAAGTCACTATGGGAAGAGGTAACGAAAAACAGGGATCTCTCAGAGGCAAGGGAATATAGTATGAGAGATGTTTATAAAGTTGGAGAAATAATAAATCATAAAACCCATAAATTACATCTTATCTGTGCTACTTCTGGTAATAATTCTGAGTTACAGGTTAAGGCAGAGCTTGTTCGCATTTTTTCTGATCCGAAAAATACAGTGTTTGGACACAAAATAGTAAGAGCAGATTTATTCA
>JALUAR010000204.1:10229-10759 GCA_027050975.1 Thermodesulfovibrio sp. | reverse complement strand
TATAACCAGAGAATGAGGCTGCATAGCAGCCTGAAAAAAGTTTAAGGAGGTTTAAGATGAAAAAGTTAATGGTAACCTTAACAGTAGTGGCGGTTTTGGCAATCGGAGCAGGTGCCTTCGCCTTTGGCCCTGGCTGGGTTGGTGGTGGGCACATGATGGGCCCTGGTTACGGCGGCTACATGATGGGGCCTGCAATGATGGGATGGACAGGTGGATATCCTGCTACCTACAACCAGAAGTTTCTTGATGAGACAAGAGATCTGAGAAAGGAGTTGCACCAGAAGAGGTTTGAGTACTTTGAGGCCATCAGGAATCCTGAGACAAAGCCGGAGACCGTCACAAAACTTGAGAAGGAGATCTTCGAACTCCAGCAGAAGCTCCACGAAAAAGCACCTACAACTGCTTACAGAGGAAGATTCGGCGGTTATTACAACTGCTGGAGATAGACTGTAGCACCTCCTTACCTCCTCAAAGGCAGCCAGCCCTCCCCCTGGCTGCCTTTTATTATTAGCAGATAGAAATTTCAAAGC
>JALUAR010000204.1:0-10219 GCA_027050975.1 Thermodesulfovibrio sp. | reverse complement strand
GCTTGAATATCATAGGTTTTCTTGACATTTTCCTCAAAAAATCCTATCCTATACTTAAATAGTCCGATCTTTTAAAAGCAAGGAGGGCACAATCTGTTTCACTAACTGAAACGGACTGCTGATGCATTCCGTGTTTGTAGCTCCATTAAGGTCTTGTCAGGTTATTAACAAAAACAGACAGAAAAGGAGGTCTCATCATGATTATAATCGCAGAAAACTTAAACACACGCAACAAGACCTACATGTATGCTGTAACCTCAAAGGATGTTAATAAAATCCAGAGCCTCTCGGAAGAGTTAATAAGTGCGGGAGCGGATGTGATCAATGTACAGTGTTCCCTTGATGGTGCAGGAGACGAAAAAATCCTTCCCGAAATAGTTAAAGCCATAACCGATGTCCATGAAACTACGATCTGCATAGATACAAGAAATATTGAGGCACTGGAAAAAACACTCCCTCTTTGCAAGAAGACTCCCTATGTTAACTATCTATCTCTTGAAGAAGAAAACCCCGAAGAAATCCTCGCTCTTTGTAGAGAGCACAGATGTTTTCTTGTTATAAGAGCCCTCAGAGGCATGATTCCCATTTCCCTGGAAGGCAAGTTACAGGTTATCGAGGAACTGGTAGAGATGGCAAACGCAGCAGATATTCCAAACGGACGTCTTTTTGCAGACCCATCCATTGTCCATATAGGCCGTGGAATGGGCCAGGAGCATCTGGTCAGTTCCCGCGATTGTATTGCAACGTTAAAAGAGATCGTTGATCCTCCCATAAACACAGTAGCCTGGATATCCAATGTATCAACAGGTCTCAGCAAGAAACTCAGGTCATGGATAAACTCCACCTTTTTAAGTTATCTTGCAGGAGCAGGGCTTGACGCTGCAATGGTGGATGTACTTGATAAAGAAATAATGAAAACAGCCTATCTCGTGCGTTCCTTCAAAGACGAGATAGTATTTTCACAGGCTGACCTGGAGGGCTGACATGATTACCGGTAAAGAGGATCTGATGGAGGCCATTGCAGAGGCATTTGCAATGGAGAAGGGAACGAAGGAGTTTTATGACTATGCAGCAGAAAGGGCACTGTCTGATACAGCCCGTCGGATGTTTGCAAGTCTCAGGGACTGGGAACAAAGCCACATGCAGTACCTTATTTATCTGTATCAGTCTCTCATGGAGGCACGTGAAACAATAAGCTATGAAGAGTATGTGAAAAACTCTCCTTCTGCAGACATGGAATCAGGCATGTCAGTTAAAGAGGCAACGGAACTCTTTGAGAGAAAGGAATTCATCGATGATACAGAGGCCATTTTACAGGCACTTGAAATAGAAGGAAAGGCATTTAACCTTTACAGACAACTGTCCGAAAGCGCAGGCGACAATAATGCCAGAGTAATCTTCGAGGAGATGAAAAAGCAGGAACAGAAACATATAGACGAACTAAGAAACCTCAAAATGATGGTTGGTTAGGAGGAGATGTGCTTAAGTTAAAATACGGAATCATCGAACTATACAAGAAGGTTGCTACATCAATTCCACCAGATGTGGAGGAGGCGCTCAGAAAGGCTGCACAGACAGAAGAGGAAGGCCCGGGCAAGGAGACTCTGAACAGGATACTTGATGACATTACCCATTCAAGAAAGGAGTGCGGCCCTGTCTGTCAGGACACCGGAATCCCCACCTTTGTTGTAAAGGTACCCCAATCCATCAACCACAAACAGCTTAAGGAGATTATAATAGAGGCAACCCGCGAGGCCACAAAAACAATACCTCTTAAGCCAAATGCCGTGGATATTATCACTGGAAAAAACTCCGGAGACAACACAGGAAGACTCTTTCCTGTAATATATATGGAAGAGACCGAAGAGTCACACCTTACGGTTGATCTGCTTTTTAAGGGGTTTGAGTGTGAACAACTGAGCAGAACCTACCGTCTGCCTGATGAGACCATACAGGCGGAGAGGAACCTTGAAGGGGTAAAAAGGTGCATTATTGATGCCGTGAAAAAGGCAGAGGGAAAGGGGTGTCCTCCCTACAGTATTGGTGTTGGAATCGGTGCTAGCAGGGATCAGGTGGTTGTTATTTCAACAAAGCAGCTTTTCAGACGATGTCACGAACTCCATCCCCTTGAAGAGATCGCCCGGATTGAACAGCAAGCCCTTGAGGAGATAAATTCCCTTGGTATTGGCCCGTTGGCTCAGGGGGGCAAGACAACTGCGATAAATGTAAGCATTGACTATGCTCATCGTCATCCCGACACCTATCTGGTGGATGTCTCCATTAGCTGCTGGGCCAATCGCAGGGGAAGACTAATCTGGGGATAAACCTACCTATCATGATCTTCATTGCAGGCGTAACAGGTTTTGTAGGTAGACATCTCCTTGAGGCCCTTCTGCAGAAGGGTCTCAAGGTACGCTGCCTCGTAAGAACCTCTGAGAAGGCTGAAAGGCTCAGGAAGTTAGGAATTGATACTCATCAAGGCGATATAACTGACAGGGAGTCCCTGAAGGGCAGCCTTGATGATGTGAAACTGGTGGTCCACCTGGTAGGCATCATAATGGAAAGACCTGGCATGACCTTCAGAAAGGTCCATGTTGAGGGCACGGAAAACATAGTGGAAGAAGCGGTCTCCTCAGGAGTAAAACATATCTTTTACCAGTCTGCCCTTGGTGCCTCATTGGAGGCTCCTTTCAAATACTCTTCAACAAAGGCAGAGGCAGAAGAGATTGTAAAAGCATCCGGAATCCCCTATACCATATTTAGACCATCACTGATAATAGGCCCGGAAGATGGTTTTACGGAAAATCTAAAAGAGGTAATGCGGCTTGGGCCTGTAGTGCCTGTGCCTGGCTGCGGAAAGGCACGATTCCAGCCCCTTGGCATAGAGGACTGGATAAAGGCATTCCTCAGCATACTTGACAACTCTGAGTCATTAAACCGCATTTATGAGTTCGGCGGCCCCGAGCACCTTACCTACAGTGAAATACTAAAGATATTCATGAAAGTTCTGAACATAAAAAAGCCCACAATTCATATACCTATACCACTTATGAAGGCTGGTCTGCCTTTTGGAATGGCTCTCCGTGCAATGGGATTTAAAATTCCTCCTGTCAGTTCGGAACAGCTTGATATGCTTCAGGTAGACAATATAACCGACATAGACTCCATGGAGAAGCAGTTTGGTTTTAAGCCCATTACCTTTGAAGATGCACTGACAAAGGCATTAAAGGGAGAGATTAATACCTCAGCATATTGAGATGGCACAGGGCAAGGGCAAGGGCATCGGCACTGTCAGGTGGTGGTGTCGTTGGAAGGCTGAGTATGGCCCTGATCATCTCCTGAACCTGCCTCTTTTCTGCCTTACCATATCCCACAACCGCCTTCTTAACCTCGTTGGCCGAGTACTCATTCAGTTTAATTCCTGCTTCAGCCAGAGCAAGAAGAACAACTCCCCGGGCATGTCCCAGATTCAGCGCAGCCTTAATCCCTTTTGCAAAGAATACCTTCTCTATGGCTGCCTCCTCAGGAGCATACTCCTTAAGAACACTACAGAGGTCTTCGTAGAGGGTTTTTAATCTCCTGTCCAGAGGGTCTGTTCTTTTTGCCCTGATAGTGCCTGATGCTATGTAAAGAATCTCTTTTCTGCTGCTAAGCTCGATTACGCCATAGCCACAGAGGATGCTTCCAGGATCAATACCAACCACTCTTACGGACTTCATCTCCTCGGCAACTCAAAAAGTATCTCTTCCACCATCTCACATATAATGTGGCCGAGCATGATATGGGTTTCCTGTATTCGGGGCGTGTCTGCAGAGGGGACAACAAAGGCATATGTTGATTTGGATGCCATCTTTGTGCCTTTCTTGCCAGTGAGTCCGATAGTAATCAGTTTCCTCTTTTTTGCAACCTCAAGGGCTTTCAGAATATTCTTGGATGATCCACTGGTACTTAGAGCCATTACGATATCACCCTCTTCAGCAAGGCTTTTCAGTTGTCTGGAGAAGACCTCGGAGTAATCATAATCATTCGCTATCGAGGTAAGAACCGCCATATCGGTATTAAGGGCTATTGCAGGAAGCCCCGGTCTTTCCCGCTTGAATCTGTTGATGAACTCTGCAGCTATATGGGAGGCATCAGTGGCAGAGCCTCCGTTTCCAAAGAGGATTAGCTTTTTACCTTCATTGAAGGCATCGGCTATCACTCTGGAGACCTCAATAATTGTTTCGGCATTCTCAGAAAAAAAACGCTTTTTTACTTCAATCCCCTCTTCAACAGCCTTCAAAATCGTCTCTTTTAGCTCCTTCATCGCTGTTCTCCTGATACAGAACCATGTTGGCTCTGTTTCTCATAATTATCAAGTGTCGGAGGTCCCTTTTTTCCGCAGGAAAGAGACAAAAGGGATACTATTGTCAAAATTAATACAAGTCGAGGCAACCTCACAGTCTACTCCTCAGTCTCTTTATCTGTTTTTTTACCTCCTCAGGAGCAGTTCCTCCGCGGGATCTCCTTCTTTTAACCGATTGAGCAACATCAAGAACCTCGTAAATATTATTATCTATTTCAGGGCTGAACCGTCTCAACTCATCTAATGATAGCTCCTCCAGTTCCTTTGACTGTTCTATGGCGTAACGTACGATCTGGCCGGTAATCTCATGGGCCTGCCTGAAGGGAATACCTTTTTGAACCAGGTACTCTGCCAGATCAGTGGCAAGGGAGTAGCCTGCTCTGGCCACAGACTGCATCCTTTTTCGGTTAAACTTGACCCTGGGCATCATCTCTGTCATAATACCCAATACCGCCTGAATCGTATCAACCGTATCAAAAAGAGGAATTTTGTCCTCCTGCATATCACGGTTGTATGTCATGGGAAGGGCCTTCATAAGGGTAAGAAGGCTAAAGAGAGAGCCGTAAACACGGCCTGTCTTCCCTCTGATCAATTCCACCACATCCGGATTTTTCTTCTGAGGCATTATACTTGAACCGGTAGTATAGGCATCGGGAAGCTCAACAAAGGAGAATTCCTCTGTTGACCAGAGTATCAACTCCTCTGCCAGTCTGCTCATATGCATCATAAATATGGAGCTTACGGAGAGAAACTCTATAATGAAATCCCTGTCCGAAACAGCATCCATACTGTTTTCGCATATCCTTTTGAATTTCAACAGCCTGGCCAGATAACTTCTGTCCGTGGGCAGAGTGGTTCCGGCAAGGGCACATGCACCCAGAGGCAGCGTGTCTATTCTTTTGTAGCAGTCCTCGTATCTTTCGCAATCCCTCCGGAGCATCTCCACATAGGCAAGCATGTGATGCCCTAAGACCACAGGCTGGGCCCTCTGAAGATGGGTATATCCGGGCATTATGGTTTCGGCCTCTCTTTCGGCAATCCTGAGAAGCCGTCTCTGGAACTTCTTTATATCCCTTATTATCTGTTTTGTTACATCCCTGAGATAAAGTCTTATGTCCAGGGCAATCTGATCGTTTCTCGAACGGGCAGTATGGAGTTTTCCTCCCACAGGACCGATCTTCTCAATAAGGGCTACCTCTATGTTCATATGTACGTCTTCAAGCTCTTTCTTCCACCTGAATCTGCCCTCTTCGATCTCTTTCTGTATCTCCTTAAGTCCGGATATAATGGTATTGGCCTCTGACTTTGTTATTATCCCCTGGTGGGCCAGCATCCTTGTATGGGCAATACTACCCTGAATATCATAAGACCAGAGTCTCCAGTCGAAAGATACGGATTCGGTAAAATCCTCAACTGAAGCAGCAGTGCCTTCGGTAAATCTACCAGCCCAGGGTTTTTTCACAAATAGACCTCCTGTTTAGTTGTAGCTTGGCTAATAGTAGATTATACAGCTTCCCTACTATTATGTCACCAGGGCTATTATTTATCCAGGGTGGGACTATTATAACAAAAACCCTCTTTGATGTGGATGTAAAAGTTACTCCCCAAAAATGCCGATAGAAAACAGGGGGCTTTTTCATAACAGGTAGTGGGTATTGCCTTGAAACGGATTAGTGGGGAATCTGGAGGTATATGGCGCGCCCAGGAGGATTCGAACCCCCAACCTACGGATTCGTAGTCCGCCGCTCTATCCAGTTGAGCTATGGGCGCATCGGTTATTACTTGATTTTAAAGGATTACCAGGGGTTAGGTCAAATGGTTTATTGACAAGACCAGGATTCAGATGATAGACTTTCTTTTGTCATGGAAAGCAGAGACACCATCACATTAACAGCCTCGGGACCTTTACGCGGAGAGGTCGAACCGCCTCCTGACAAATCCATCTCCCACCGAGCCCTTATCTTTGCCTCAATAGTCAATGGCACAAGCCGCATAAAAAACCTCCTGAGGGCTGCTGACCCCCTGAGCACTATGAATGCAATGCGCTCACTTGGCATTGAGATACGTGACAGTGGTGATGAAATAACCGTTTATGGCAGAGGACTTCACGGACTTCAGGAACCCGAAGACATAGTTGACTGCGGCAACTCCGGAACCACAATGAGGCTTCTTACAGGCCTGCTTTCCGGACAACCCTTCTTTTCCGTTCTGACAGGTGACAGTTCCCTTCGCAGAAGACCGATGAAGAGGGTAATCACACCTATGCATCAGATGGGTGCAATTATACATGCAAGAGAGAATGACTCCCTCGCTCCTATAGCTATAAAAGGAGGAAAACTGAAGGGTATAGAATACACATCTGCTGTCTCATCGGCTCAGGTAAAGTCAGCAATCCTCCTTGCCGGACTTTATGCCGAAGGAGAGACCTCTGTGCTGGAACCTCGCAAATCCAGAGACCATACAGAACGGATGCTTCCGGCCCTTGGTGCTCAACTCAGAATTGAGGGGCTGAAGGTAACGGTAAAAGGCGGCACAGAGCTTAATGCCTTTGAGATTACCGTACCGGGAGACTTCTCATCCGCAGCCTTTTTTATGGTGGCTGGAACAATTGTAAAGGGCTCGGAAATACTTATAACAAATGTGGGAATAAACCCGACAAGAACTGGCCTTCTGGAAATTATGAAGAGAATGGGAGCGGATGTACAACTGATTAAACAGAGAGAGGTATCAGGTGAGCCTGTCGCAGATATTCTTGCACGATACTCCGAGACCCTTAAAGCAGTTGAGATAGGTCCTGATGAGGTGCCTGCAATGATTGACGAGTTTCCGATTTTCACCATTTTGGCCACTCAGGCCGAAGGCACCACTGTCATAAGAGGAGCCGAGGAACTGCGTGTAAAGGAGTCCGACAGAATAGCCACAATGGCAGCAGAACTCCGTAAGATGTCTGTACAGGTTGAGGAGTTTCATGACGGACTGGCAATCCAGGGGCCTGTAAAACTCAATGGAGCAACGCTGGAAAGCCACGGAGACCACCGCGTGGCAATGGCGCTTTCAGTAGCATCCCTTATTGCAGAGGGATCTACAGAAATAAAAGGAATCTCATCTGTAGAAATATCTTTCCCAGGCTTTTATAATCAGCTAAAGGGGCTTATGTCTGCCTGAATTAATCAACCCTGACAAAAAGTCGGGGATTCTGCCTGAAAATCATAGATTTTTTGGGCCCCTTGCTTGCCGAGCTAAAATATTTTAATTTAAATATCTATCTGAATACCGCAACCTTTGGTGGAAAGCGTTCAGGCAATATCATTATAAATACCATCTACTGAGGGAGGGGAATAGAATATGCAACTCTTACTTGATATACTGGCTCAGTTCGGTGGTGGGAGGGGGGATCCACTTAATAACTCTGTAAGGTTCCTGCTGGCTTCCTTCTTCTGGACAATACTGCTCTGGACTGCAATGAAAGAATTCCAGAAGAACAGGAACAGAAAGGACCTTTACGTTGCTATTGCCTCTTTATGCGGTCTTGTCCGTGAATTGTTTATGTTCTCGGTAAATTTTAGTGACTGGGCTGGCTTAATTTCACACGACTTTTCCCACCGCTTCTATCCACCTCTTGAACATGCCCTTTCCATGTTCAGTGTAATTCTTATAGCCTATGCTTTTATGAGATACTTCATTAAGTGGAGAAGATGGGCAAAGATGTATTTAATCGTTAGTGGGGCTGCAACCATTATCCTCTATACGATCACGGCTATTGAATGGGTCCCGTTCCTTAAAAGCAATCCCGATGCTGTTTTTGGCCAGTTCTGGGGGGATATGGCATTCAGGGTGGTAGTATCTGTACTGCTTGGCATCATGTTATACTCCTTGATAATTGCTAAAAAGAGGGGAGACCATGTTCCAATAGCCCTTTATCTGGCCTTTGCGTTCTTCTTCCTGGATGAATTTCTGATGGTATTCAACCTTGCCACAGGAGAAGTTTACAAGACCTTATATGCTCCGATCCGACACAATCTGCATATCTGGGCAATTCCATTATTAATTTCAGTTTACTGGAGAGAACTCAATCAGAGACTTAGTGAGACCGAGAGGCTGAAGGATAATATTTTCAAACTGAGTCCGAATGTGCTTTTTGTAGCAGAAAACAATGGAGGCATAAAACTCTCCAGCCCTGCCTCAAGATCAATCTTAGGCATTGATGCAGAGAAACTGAAAGAGAAAGGACTCAAGGATCTAGGGCTATCGGAGGATGATCTAAAATCTCTGAGAGACAAAGGCACCTTAAACATTCAGTCAGAGTATAAGACTGATGAGGGACAACAGAGATGGTTACAATGGAATATACAAACATCGAGCGAGGATAATCTTTCCTACGGAATTGTTCGAGATATTACGGAAGAGAAGAGATTGCACGAAGAGATCGTTAAGCGAGAGCGACTTGAGTCCTTAAACCTCCTCGCTGGTGGTATAGCTCACGACTTTAACAACATCCTTACAGGAGTTCTTGGCTATATCTCCCTTACAAAGATGCAGATCAAAGAGGATAAAAAGATTGCACAATCTCTTGAAAAGGCGGAAATGGCATGTCTTCGCGCAAAAGACCTGACCCAGCAACTGCTTACATTCACAAAAGGTGGAGCTCCTCTAAGAAAGCCCACTGATATTAAGGGACTCATCGAGGATACCGTTTCCTTCTACACATCCGGCACAAAGGTAAAGCCTATCATTTCCCTACCTGATGACCTCTGGTTTGCTGATATAGACGAGAGTCAGATAAGTCAGGCAATAGGCAATCTTGTTATCAATGCTGTCCAAGCAATGCCTGATGGAGGAAGGGTATGGATAGAGGCAGAGAATCGCTATATAAAAGATGGAGACGATCTTCCACTCAAGGAGGGAAAGTATATAGTGATATCTGTAAGAGATGAAGGCCATGGCATAAAGGAGGAAAACCTTAAAAAGATATTTGATCCCTTCTTTACAACAAAAGAGACAGGTTCAGGCATTGGACTTGCTTCTACCCTATCTATCATAACGAGACATGATGGATATATATCCGTATCCTCTACCTTAGGAAAAGGAACCACCTTTTATGTCTACCTTCCAGCCTCTGAGCAAGAGATTCAACATAAAGGGGAGGAGAAAGAGATTGATGAGATTCCACAAACTGGAGAAAAAAAGGCCCTTGTTATGGACGATGAAGAAATAGTTGGAGATGTCCTTTGTCAGATGCTTGAACATCTGGGCTATAAGGCAGACCTGGTAAAAGAGGGGAACGAGGCATTTCGGCTGTACAGAGATGCTCTGAATAGGGGAGAGCCTTATGATGTGGTTATTCTTGACCTGACTGTACAGGGAGGTATGGGGGGCAGAGAGACAATTGAAAGGTTGCTTGATATAGACCCCCAGGTAAAAGCAGTGGTTTCCTCAGGGTACTTTAATGATACACTGATTGCCGACTATAAAAGATATGGCTTTTACGCAGCAATAACAAAACCCTATAAGTTGGAAACACTTGCTGGAATTCTGAAAGGATTGGAAAGAAAAACAAAAGGCTTAACACATATCTCGCAATGTAAAAATAAAGACAAAACTAAACTATAATTGAGAGGAAATGGTGGAGCTGAGCGGGATCGAACCGCCGACCTCGTGAATGCCATTCACGCGCTCTCCCAACTGAGCTACAGCCCCACACTCTTTATATAAATTAATCATTTGTATAAAATATTGTCAAGAGGGTCTCTTTAATGGAGTTCTGAACCACCTCTGCCCTTACTGAATTTAATACCCAAATCCAGTGATAAGAACTCATAGGGGTGGTATGATGGAGTCTTCATCTCATTCTCGGCGGACATCCCTGTCCGCCTC
>JALUAR010000203.1 GCA_027050975.1 Thermodesulfovibrio sp. | reverse complement strand
GCCATTAATACGGATCTTCAGGTTCTTGAAACTTCTCTTGCTCCTAAAAAGATCCAGATAGGGGCGGAACTGACAAAGGGGCTTGGTGCTGGCTCCAATCCCGAGATCGGCCGTGAGGCAGCCCTGAATGATCGCGAAGCTATTGCCGAGTCTCTTCAGGGCTCTGACATGGTGTTTATAACAGCTGGTATGGGTGGAGGGACAGGCACGGGAGCATCGCCTGTAGTTGCATCGATAGCAAAGGAATTAGGCGCCCTGACAGTGGCTGTTGTTACCAAACCCTTTTTCTATGAGGGCAAGCAGAGACTTAAAAATGCAGAAGAGGGAATAAAGGAGTTGAGACAGTATGTGGACACACTGATCGTGATTCCCAATGACAGGATAACGCTTGTTGTGGAAAAGGGTACTCCGTTGATAAAGTCTTTCTCCATAGCAAATGATGTTCTCAGACAGGCTGTGCAGGGGATATCCGATCTTATTCTTATTCCCGGACTTATAAACCTGGACTTTGCCGATGTCAGGACCATTATGGAGAACTCCGGAAGGGCAGTGATGGGAATAGGAGTCGGAGCCGGAGAGGATGGTGCTGTTGCTGCTGCAAAGAAGGCAATCCAGAATCCGCTTCTGGAGGATTCCTCAATAGACGGTGCAAGGGGAATCCTTATCAATATAACCGGTGGGATGGAGATGTCACTCAGTGCTGTTCAGGAGGCTACCGCACTGATTCATGACTCTGCTCACGAGGATGCTAACATCATCTTCGGCGCTGTTATAGACCCTGATCTTACAGATGAGGTGAGGATTACGGTGATTGCCACAGGGTTTGAGCCCAGAAAGGAGAAGGTGGTTCTTGAGGATGTCAGCAGATGGTCACCCAAAACATCATACATCCCAACTCAGCCAAGGGAGAAGGAGCGTGTTGAACACAGAGGTGCCGAGAGGGTGCTTGCCAAGAGTCTGAAATCCATTGATGAAGAAAAATTACCCACGGACCTGATGTCCTATGACGAGCCCTATGACCTGCCGGCATTTATGAGAAAAAGGATATAGAATCTGACAGGCTATAAGCAGGGTAAGGACTTTCTGAAAAAGGGCAGCATGATGGAATCTGAAGGGCTTGGAATTCTGTAAGAATTCCCGGGGGCAGCCAGATTTGCCGATTGACTCTTCAGTCAGGCAATGGGTAAGGTTAGAAGGGGCCTGCCCCTCTACCTGTTATGAAAAAGTGCCTTTAAAGTGGAGAAGAAACATGAGGCAGGTCTGAGGTCCTAACCCCCTCTCACAAATCCTTACCAATGGATTTTGTGATGAATGGATGCAAAGGGAAAGGATTTTTTACGAAACTCTTGATGGGTTTCGCTTGCAATAATCTATCGCCTCTCTGAGGTTGAGGGCGCCAGTGTAAAGAGCCTTTCCTGTGATAGCACCCCAAAGACCTTCTATGCTGTTGAGTCTTTTAATATCCTCTATCGATGAGATCCCTCCCGAGGCAATGACGGGTATTTTCAGTGCCTTCACCATCCGCTCCGTTGCTTCTATATTGGGGCCTGTGAGCATCCCGTCTCTGGAGATATCAGTATAAATAATCCCTGCTGCTCCAAGGGCTTCCGTTTTTTGAGCAAACTCCAGGGCATCAACCTCTGTGGTCTCCACCCATCCCTTGATTGCCACCTTACCATCCCTGGCATCTATGCCTACAAATACACGACCGGGATACCTGGCGGATGCCTTCCTGACAAGGTCGGGATTCTTCACTGCAGAGGTGCCGAGAATGACCCGATCAATTCCGAGTGAGAGGATTTCCTCGATCCTTTCCATGTCCCTTATCCCGCCACCCACCTCGATCTCGATATCAACTGCCTTTCGTATTGCCTTAATGCTTTCAATGTTCTTTTGTGTGCCTGAGAAGGCACCGTCAAGGTCAACGATATGAAGAAGGGTTGCTCCTTCACTAACCCACCTCTTTGCGATTGCCACAGGATCATTGGAATAGGTGGTAACCTGATCCTTCTTTCCCTGAAGCAGTCTCACACACTGCCCTTCCTTGAGATCGATTGCTGGTATAACTATCATGATACCTCTCCTTGTTTTTTGAGTTTGTTATGTTCGCTGCACACTACTGTCCTACTATAGGGGTTTTTTAAGTTTTTACCGCGCACTAATTTTGCTGCTTATATCAAAATTAAGATCACTACCCATCCACCCCTCAAACACTGTCTATCCTGCCAAGATATATAAAAGAACTATCAGTAGCACTATAAGCAAAACAGTGGTCCAGTAGATGCCCCTGTTTTTTTCCACATCTCCCGTGGTATCGCACCACTGGCATTCTTCACAATCCTCATCATCAATATTAAAAATTTTTTTCTTATTCTGTCTTTCACTCATTTCCTTTTAACCAAATAGTCTCACCTCTACAGTTTCGCCTTCATAGAGACCTGATTTATTCTGTGGTATGATAATCACACCGTCAGCCTGTACAAGAGTACTGATAAGTCCTGATTTGCCGAAAATAGGAGTTGCCCAGAGTCCGTCCTCTCTTTTCTGAAGCGAAACCCTGACATGGTCTTCCCTGCCCACCGGAGAGGGGATATTCCGTGAAACCTTTGCGGTAACAATTACTGTTTTTGGAAGGAACTCCTTTGTCCTTTCCCCGGACATACGTCTGAGCAAAGGAGCAACAAAGGTGTCGAAACATACCGTAACCGCAGCAGGATGTCCTGGAAGCCCGAAAACAGGCACACCCTCCACAATGCCTCCGATCAGAGGCTTACCCGGTTTTATAGCCACGCCATGGAAGAGTACCCCGGGGCTACCAAGCTCATTTATAACACGGGCTGTAAAATCCCTTGTTCCCACGGAACTACCACCGGTTATTAGTACCATGTCAGACTCTGTTATCCCTTTCCGGACCACTCTTTTCAATGTGTCATATTCATCACGAATTATTCCTATTTTTTTGGCAGTTGCACCTGTCCTGTCTATCAGGCCTGCAAGATTATAAGAGTTTATATCCCTGACCTGACCCATGGACAGAGGAGTTGAAGGCGGGACGATTTCGTCACCTGTGGAGATGATGGATACTACAGGTTTTTTATAGACCCTTATCTCTGTAATACCAAGTCCGGCAAGGGCTCCTATGTCCTGAGGTCTGAGGCGGTGCCCCTTCCTCAGAACAATCTCACCTGCCTTTACATCTTCATTGTATTTTATTACATTCTCGCCTGGTGCAACAGACTTCATAACCTCAATCATGTCATCCGAGATTCTGTTTGTATACTCATACATTACCACCGCATCCGCACCCTCGGGAAGCATACCGCCTGTGGGAATAATAGCTACCTCTCCTCGATTAATTCCGAAGTCGGCTCTTTCTCCCATCAAGACCTCTCCGCTTATCTTAAGATAGACAGGCATGGATTCCGAAGCTCCATAGGTATCTGAGGAGTGCACAGCATAGCCATCCATTGTGGATCGGTCAAATCCGGGAAGGTCTTCCGGTGAGATAATATCCTCTGCTAAAACCCTGTTGTATGCCTCCTCAATTCGAAGAGTTTCGGTAGGAGGCTGTTTTATATCTTCGGCAAACAAAAGCTCCAGGGCCTCCCGAACGGTGATAGCCTTCTCTCTGCCCAGGGTGTCTTTCATACGCTATTTGTGTACAAGGGGGTTTTTGCCGATAATCTTGGAGCACTCACCTTTTTCAAGGACGTCAAAGATCCTCTCTACAGAGGTTTTATGGAGTGTCCTTATGGTGTTGGTGTCAGGAACAGGCAGGTCAGGTAGCCTTCTGTCCATAAACTGACTGATTCTTTTAGGCGTAAGAATAGTGAAAAAGACCATGCCCTTAAAAAGTCGTTTATTGGTTCTTACCGAAAGGAAGGGGCTTTCCAGTGTGGATTCCAAAAAGATGTCGTTTCTCTTCTTTACATGACGCTGAATCGTCATGGCCATAAGCCAGTACTTTCTTCCCACAATGCTGTCGGACTTCAGTTCGAACACAGTGTGACCGCTAACACTCTCGCAAGAGTGGAGTTCATGAGCAACGGTATCAGCAGCGAGATGGCTCATGTATCCGTATACAAACGCCTTTTGATTCGGCCGTTCTGCTGCATCCAAAAGATCGAAGGCGATCTCCCATGTGTGGGGATTTCTGTCCTGCGGTAGATACTTTTTGCCCAGTATGATGTCGGCCATAAGATTGCCGTAAAGGAAATCCTCTTTATATCGTCTCAAAAGCTTATACATGCCTATAGGTAGCAAAGAGGCAAGGGAGAGAATCTCATTGCCAAGATATACGTGGGTAAGTGGTCCCCATGCAAAGGCATAAGAAGGGATAAGTATAAATCCCAGTATCAGCATAATCTTGAATTTCTTCATTTCATGTACTCCTTGAGAAACTGTATTAAGAGCCTTACACCGACTCCTGTTGCTCCCTTGGGGCTGTAAGGTCTGTCCCTGTCTGTCCAGGCTGTTGAGGCTATATCAAGGTGTGCCCAGGGAGCATCTTCAGCAAATTCCTTGAGAAAGTATCCAGCAGTAACCAGTGAGCCTGACCTGCCACCGGTGTTTTTAATATCTGCAATATCGCTTTTTAGATACTCTCTGTACTCCTCATAAAGTGGCATCTGCCAGACTTTCTCTCCGGAATGCTCCGAAGACTCTTTAAGACTGTTTATGATCTTTTCGTTGTTACCCATTAAGGCCATTGCCTCGCCTCCAAGGGCAATACTGCATGCGCCTGTCAGGGTAGCAATATCTATTATAACATCTGGAGCGAATCTCTTTGCATACCCGATAGCATCGGCAAGAGCAAGACGGCCTTCTGCATCGGTGTTAATGATCTCTATGGTTTTTCCGGTAATACTCTTTACAACATCTCCGGGCTTTGTGGCGGAACCTCCGGGAAGGTTTTCAGTGGCAGGCAGTATGCCTATTATGCAAACCGGAAGCTTTGTCTCTATTGCATACTTTATCACTCCCAATACAGCTGCTCCGCCTGCCATGTCATACTTCATCTTCTCCATCCCTTCGGAAGGCTTCAGAGATATACCGCCACTGTCAAAGGTGATGGACTTTCCGATAAGGACAATAGTTGGCTTCTTTCCACCTTTGTACTCGATCACGATAAATTTTGGCTCCTCCTTTGAACCGCGGCTTACTGCCAGAAAGGCCCCGAGTCCCTCTTTTGTGGCTTCCTTTCTGTCAAGTACGGTTAACTTTGTCTTTCTGTCCTTAAGTGTTTTTGCAACATTTACAAGATCGGAAGGTGTGAGGTCATTTGAAGGGGTATTCACAAGGTCTCTGGCAAAGTGTACTGCTGAGGTAATAGTTTTTATATCCTCTATTTCTTCCTTTTTCACACCCTCTGTTTGTATAATCTGGATCCTGTCAGGATACCCTCCTTCATCATTATCCTCCTCCAAGGTTTTATACCTTTTGTACCTGTATGCACCAAGCAAAAGCCCTTCTATAAAGGGAGAAGGATTGCTTTGAGATATGTTGTCTGTTGAGATTGCAAGGTTTCTCAACCCGTACTTTTGAGCAGTAGAGGCTACGGTACCTCCTGCCTGTCTGAGTTTTTCCGATGTGCTATCCTGTCTTTTACCCAACCCTATAAGAAGAACCCTCTTTGGCGAGATGTCCGAGACAATATGGAGGAGATAGGTGTCAAGATGTTTTGCCCTGAAGAATTTTTTCTTAAGGAGAGACTCAATTTCGTTAACTACCGAAGATGTCAGGTTACCGTAACGATTTTCATCCTTAAAGACTGGTAAAACCAGAGCATCGCACTGAATATTGTTTTCGTTCCTGTTGGTCAGTTTGAGGTCCATAGCATTTATTTTAACTCAAATACGAGGGGTTTTACCAGGAAATAACGACGTACTGTTATTTATCGTCAAAAAGGTCATGGGAATAATATCCGGAGACTCAGGTTCCGGTTTTTTGATAGAATTGTTGAGTTGGGATGCATATTGATTGCGTCTGCTCAGGACTATTGAAAAACGACGGGGGCATTAAATCGAATGAAACAACAGAACAGGAAACCATTTTCAGCACTGTATGTGAAGAACTTCAGGCTTTTCTGGCTTGCACAGGTGCTGTCCCTTTCGGGCACATGGATGCATCATGTTGCACAGGGATGGCTTATCTATTCTCTCACCCAATCGCCTTTCTATCTCGGTCTCGGTGGAGCTGCACTTACGCTACCGATTCTTTTTTTCAGCATCTTCGGAGGCTTTTTAGCTGACAGATATCCAAAACGTAGTATCCTTCTGATTACCCAGAGTGTTAGCATGGTTCCACCTCTGCTCCTTGGTCTTCTTACGGAGACAGGGGTTGTCACCGTATGGCATGCAATCGGAATAGCCTTTCTTATCGGTACGATAAATGCCATTGATATGCCCGTGAGACAGTCCTTTCTTATCGAGATGGTGGGCCGGGGAAATCTGCTAAATGCTATTGCCCTCAGTTCCGCAGCATTCAACGGAGCGAGAATGATAGGTCCTTTGATTGCAGGTGTGGCAATTGCAAAAATCGGTCTGCCTGCATGTTTCTATATAAATGCTGTAAGCTTTCTGCCGGTAATAATGGCACTAAGGGCAATGGTGCTCAAAGGTATTCAACCCATTAAAACATCAAGGGGGCTCCTGGAAAGTCTTCGTGAAGGTGGTCGCTTTATCATCAAAAACAGGGACATACTTGGCATTATAACAACCATTCTGATATTCAGTCTTTTCGGAATGCCTTACAGCCAGTTCCTGCCTGTCTTTGCTGACAGGGTGCTCAGCATAGGAGCGCAGGGGCTTGGTATGCTGATGAGTTCGGCCGGAATGGGTGCCTTTACCGCTGCAATGATGATTGCCTTAAGAAGTGACATAAGGAACAAAGCAAGATACATGGGTGTGTCTGCAATCCTCTTTCCATTGTCGCTCATAATTTTTTCCCTGAGCCGCACTGCTACTGTCTCATATGTAATGCTATTTCTGGCTGGCTGGTCCATAGTAAGCTTTCTGGCAAACGCCAACAGTACAATTCAGTTAAGGGTGGATGACTCGTTAAGAGGAAGGGTGATGAGTGTTTATTCCATGGTTTTTCTTGGGATGGCCCCGATAGGAAGCGCTCTGATCGGTTCTGTTGCCGACATACTTGGCACTCCCGTAACCATCACAGTAGCCGCATCAGTCACCCTAATTGCTGGTTTGCTTTTTGTAAAAAGGCTTTTCAGCGGTTTGACTCCTTAAGAACTGGAGAGCCTTTCTTGCTGCATTCATCTGGGCCTCTTTTTTGCTCCTTCCCTTTCCTGTGCCCAGAGGCTCTCCGTTTATCAGGACCTCTATAGTAAAGGTTTTTTTGTGCTCTTTACCTTCTTCTTTTACAATTCGATACTCGGGGAGACATCCGTAACGTTGTTGTGTAAGCTCTTGCAGGTCTGTCTTATAATCATGAGACTGCCTGGTTCTTATAGTCTCGGTCAGAATATTTCCCATCAGACTGATTATCAGTTTTTTTACAGTTGTGTAATCACTATCCAGGAATACCGCTCCGAAAAGTGCCTCCAGGGCATCGGCTAGGATATTGTCTTTGTCCCTACCTCCTGATGCCTCTTCCCCTTTTCCCAGCCGTAGCGAAGCACCAAGATTGATCTCACGGGCCAGATCGGACAGAACGGTTTTTGATACGAGAAATGCCTTTAGCTTTGCCATCTCCGATTCGGTAAGTCTCTGTTCTGCCTTGAACAGCTCCTCAACAACCGATAGCCCCAGCACTGCATCTCCCAGAAACTCAAGTCTTTCATTATACGGAGCAGCCTCTTCGGGGTGCTCATTGGAATAAGAGCTGTGTGTCAGGGCCTCTAACAGGAGTGCCTGATTTTTGAAGGTATAGTTGATGGCAGTTTCAATCTTCTTTAAATTTCTTGAATAGGAGGCAGGCATTTGTTCCACCGAATCCAAAAGAGTTGGAGAGGGCGTAATTGACTTCCATCTTGCGGGCCTTGTTAGGCACATAATCGAGGTCGCACTCAGGGTCAGGGTTTTCAAGATTAGTGGTAGGCGGTACGATTCCGTGATAGATGCTCAGGGTGCTGATAACAGCCTCAACTCCTCCTGCCGCACCAAGGAGGTGTCCGGTCATGGATTTTGTTGAACTAACAGCCAGTTTATACGCATGCTCACCAAAAACGTTTTTTATAGCCATCGTCTCAAGTTCGTCATTATACTTTGTGGATGTTCCGTGGGCATTAATATAGTCCACCTCTTCGGGTGAGATGCCGGCATCCTCAAGGGTCAGTTTCATACATCTTGCCGCACCCTCACCATCAGGTGATGGAGATGTAATGTGGTAGGCATCTCCTGTCATTCCATAACCAACAATCTCTGCATATATTCTTGCACCTCTTTCCAGGGCGCTCTCAAGGGATTCAAGTACAACTATGCCGGCTCCCTCGGCCATTACAAAGCCATCCCTGTCGCGGTCAAAGGGTCTGCTTGCCTTTTCAGGCTCGTCATTTCTCCTGGAAAGGGCCTTCATTACGGCAAATCCGGCAATTCCGAGTCCGCAGATAACAGCTTCGGAGCCTCCGGCAATCATGGCATCAGCCTCTCCACGCTGGATGATCCTGAAGGCATCTCCTATTGCATGGGAACCGGATGAGCAGGCTGTGACAACGGCAGAATTCGGTCCTCTTGCACCAAGAAGTATGGAGACCCTTCCGGAGGCAAGATTAATAATGCTCATGGGGATAAAAAAAGGCGTGATTCGCCTGTGTCCTTTTTCATAAAGGACGCGTGTGTAATGCTCAATACTGGGCAATCCGCCAATACCGGAGCCGATTATTACGCCTACTCTTTCGGCATTCTTTTCGGTGATCTTAAGCCCCGAGTCTTCGAAAGCCATCTGAGAGGCTGCAATAGCAAAATGGATAAACCTGTCCATCTTTTTTATCTCTTTCTCTTCGATAAAGTCTGCCGGGTTGAAATCCTTTACCTCACCGGCTATATGGACAGGCAGGTTTGAGCAATCAAAATGCGTAATATGTCCAATACCAGATTTTCCCTCCAGAAGGGCATCCCAGCTCTTTTCAGTACCGGTGCCCAGAGGAGTAATCATCCCCACACCGGTGATCACAACTCGCCGTTTTTTGTTTTCACACAAAGTTGTATCTCTCCTTTGATTTATCCCTGAGTTTTGCTCTTTATATAATCGATTGCATCCTGGACCTTGGCAATTTTCTCTGCGTCCTCATCAGGTATCTCTACGCCAAAGGTCTCCTCAAAAGCCATAACAAGCTCAACTGTATCAAGAGAGTCTGCGCCCAGGTCATCAACAAATGATGCCTCAGGTGTTACCTGTGATGGATCAACTCCTAATTGTTTTGAAATCAGTTCTTTTACCTTCTCTTCAACCATAGTGCTTACCTCCACTTATCAGAAAATATGAGGCTACAGAGCCTCTTGCTTGAGTCAAGATTATTTTGGGGAATAATATGTCTCGGGGAATTCGTTTTTATATATATTTACATATACATTCCGCCATTTACATGAATAACCTGACCTGTAATATAACCCGCCTCTGGTGAGGCAAGAAATACCACGGCATTGGCAACATCCTCAGGTGTGCCAAACTTCCCCAGTGGTATAGTCTTTAACATCTCCTCTTTTACATTCTCAGGAAGTTTTTCCGTCATTGCTGTCATTATAAAGCCCGGTGCCACTGCATTTACAGTAATCCCTCTGCTTGCATACTCCTTGGCAGTGGTTTTTGTTAGCCCTACAATACCTGCCTTTGAAGCAGAGTAGTTTGCCTGTCCAGGGTTGCCTGTGAAGGCCACTACTGAGGCTATATTTATAATCCTTCCGTAGCGTTTTTTTGCCATTGCCTTGACAGCCTCTTTAGAGCATAGAAAAACACTCTTCAGATTTACATCTATTACGGAGTCCCAATCCTCTTCTTTCATTCTTAGCAAAAGCGCATCCCTTGTGATACCGGCATTGTTAACAAGAATGTCCACGCCGCCTAACTCTTTTATTACCTTATCAAAGATCTCCTTAACGCTATCGGATTTGGAGACATCACCGTTAACAGCCACTGCCTTTACGCCTTTAGAAGTAAGAATATCGGCAGTCTCTTTCGCGTCATCTATATTCAGATCCACAACTCCTATATTTACCCCCTCTGCGGCCAAAGCCTCGGCAATTGCCCTGCCAATACCTCTGCCAGCACCTGTTACGATTGCATTCTGGCCTTTCAGTTCCATAATTTCCCCCTAGTTCAAATTTTCAGGAATAAATTTTAGCAAACTTTGCGGATATTTTTCCAACCCTTTAAGAGGATTGTTCATACAGAAACAATATTATACCCGATAAAGGTCATAAATAACAAAGTTGTAGATGTTATTTTATTTGCAGTTTGAAGTTGTGCGGATGTGTGTAAATGCCGATAGAGGCTAATCCTCCAATATGCTTTCCTTAAGTCCTGACAGATATTCCTGCCACTCCATCGGTAGCATATACTTTTTGCGATTGTTGCACTCCTTACAGGCAGGAACAAGGTTGGCTTTTATGCTCTTTCCGCCCCTTGTGAGAGGGATAAGATGGTCCATTGTCAACTCACTTGGATCGGTTTTTTTACCACAGTAATGACATACGCCACGGCTCTTTTTCTGGCGCCACCAGCGGGTCTGTCTCAGCCTTCTGGCCTTGGCCTTCTCCCTGCGTATCTCATCTTCAGAGACACTATAGTGAAAAAAATAGAATTCTCTTTCCATATAATCTATTATATCACCATGAATAAAGGACATGCCAGTCGACGACATTCCTCAAAAATAATCTACACGAAAGGGTATTGTTTCCTCATAATTGACAAAGAGGGCAACCATCCCTTAAACCTTAAGGATTTAGCATCCAGAATCCAAGAAAGGAGGTTTGCAGGATGG
>JALUAR010000202.1 GCA_027050975.1 Thermodesulfovibrio sp. | reverse complement strand
ACTCCCATCTGATTGTACAGTAACGTTAACACGATCACAAGAAGTATTGGCTGTCCCAGTGTTATCTTTTTTATAGATTTTCGCCGAATCACAGTTAGCACTTAATCCACTACCACCACATGTTCCATACATTGCATTTCCGTTTAAGTGACCTGAAGCAGCACCAAACTGAGTGAGAGTGCTAGAAACTTTAATACAAACATTTTTAGATGGAGAAAAAGGAGTTGTGCCTATAGATGTTGCACCAGTGATTGACTCTGCACCAAATGCCACCGCAGTAAATACCAAGACAGTAAATATACAAACAACTGTTAATATACTAAACTTTCTCATCTTAGACCTCCTTAAATTAATATTGTGGATATTCCTGATTGTCAGCGTAGTAGGCTTCCATGGTTGTCTTAAAATTTCTCAGATCGCTTTCAGCCGCACTATTATAAGCCTTTGTCCTGTAAGCCGCAAACTGAGGTATCGCAATTGCTGCAAGGATTGCGATGATGGCCACAACGACCAGAAGCTCAATCAGTGTGAAACCCTTCTGGTTTTTCTTCTCCGATAGTTTCTTCAGCATACTTTCCTCCTTCATCGATTGTTTTGTCTCATTGACATTAAACTTTCTCTTCAATAGATTCCTCTGCACCTGTCAGATATCTGTTCTCATCCTTAACTGATACTTTCTGGACATTACATAAGAATTAGTATATCCAAAAACTCAAAACTTAATCTCTCACCCCCTTTGGAATTGCTTTTGCTCTAAAATAAAGCATTTTTCGTGCCAGAAATTATATGACCGTAAGAGTGCGTTTTTTATTAACTTTGGAGGCAAACAAATTTGTTCTTAAAAGTGAAGTCCCTCCCTTAACTTCTTGAAACTAAAAGATATTGTAGGGCTTATGATAAATACCTGCTCCAAAAGCATTGTCTATGATTGCATAAATAAGTACTAAAAAGAAAGGAGTTTTATGTGCTATGGACATTTGTTGGAAATTTAATTGACAATTTGTGTCAGTTTGAGAATCTTTTTTTGTCAATTTATTTCATTCTGGAATCATAAAACAAACACCTTATGTCTACTGGATAGAGTTTCGAGTATAATAGATAGGTTATGAAGAAGATTCTTGTAAGGGGTGTTAATTGGATAGGTGATGCTGTAATGACCCTGCCTGCCTTGCGTGCAGTTAGAAAGGCATATAAAGGGTGTTCGATTGAACTAATGGTAAAGAAGTGGGTTGAAGGGGTTTTTGAATCAGACCCTAACATTGATGCCCTTGTGGAGTACAGGAAGGAGTTCTCAGGAGTAAAGGGCAAGATTACTGCCTCAAAATATCTTCGTAAAAAGGGATATGATCTGGCTTTATTGTTTCAGAATGCCTTTGATGCGGCAATACTTGCCTATCTTGCCGGTATCCCTGAGAGAATCGGATACAACCGAGACGGAAGAGGATTCCTGCTTTCCAGGGCGGTTCCGTTTACTGCCGAGACAAGGCAACTACATCATGTCCTGTATTACCTTAATCTTCTGAAAGAAGTCGGCCTGGTCCCTATATATCGCCATCCATGGATATATATTACCCCGGAAGAGAGGGAATATGCCAGAGATCGAATCAGTCATATGAGACGGCCCATTGTTCTGTTAAATCCCGGCGCGACGTATGGGTCGGCAAAGAGATGGCCTTCAGAGAGGTTTTCTCAGCTTGCAAACAGAGTCCTTCAGGAACTGGGAAGCTCTATTATTATTGTGGGGGCACCATCCGAGCAGGATGTGGCTGGTGAGATTTTGCAAGGGATTGATAAGGATGCTGTTAACTCGGGTTATGTTATGAACCTTGCCGGTCAGACCACACTGAGAGAGTTGATAACGCTTATATCCCAGGTTGATGTGATGGTCACAAATGATTCGGGGCCAATGCATATCGCATATGCTACAGGAACGCCACTGGTGGCAATTTTCGGCTCAACAGACCCTGACCTCACAGGTCCTTTGTCATTCATACATCCTGAAAAATATGGTTATAAAACCGATATAGAGTTTTACGCTCAGGACAGAGTCATTAAAAAGAGTCTTAACTGCTCTCCCTGCTTCAGGAGAGAGTGTCCGCAAGGAGATGTGAGATGTTTAAAGGAGATAAGCACAGATGAGGTAATGGAGGCTGTAAGGGATGTGTTGCCAGGGAGGAAAGCGGTCTTCTTTGATAGGGATGGTACATTATGTCATGATGCGGATTATTTAAACAGGATGGAAGACCTTCACATCTTCAAAGATGTGGAATATATCAGACGATTAAAAGAGAGGGGATATCTGCTGATTGGGGTTACCAACCAGTCAGGAATAGCCCGCGGAATTGTTGACCGTAACTTTACAGAAAAGATAAATGATATCTTTGTTAAAGAGTATGGTTTTGATGCATTCTACTACTGCCATCACCACCCTGATGACTACTGTGCCTGCAGAAAACCATCGCCTGGTATGGCTCTGAAGGCCAGGGCCGAATGGATGATAGACTTCAACAACTCTATAGTGGTTGGAGATAAATCCAGTGATATGGCACTGGCCCAGGCCATAGGTGCTGAGGGTATATTGGTCAGAACGGGAAAAACAGACCGCTATGAGGGTAATTATAAAAACGTGCGAACTTTCGATAATCTTAAAGAGGTTGTCCAGTATATATGTAGTTGATTTTACCTGATGCAAAAATATTATTATAGATAAGTTATTGCCTCAGAATGAAGCTAACCACTAAAAATCATCCGGAAGTTCCGTCAGGGGACTTTTCTGTTTATTCTGGAGGGGTGGCCGAGTGGTTTAAGGCGGCGGTCTTGAAAACCGCTGTGGGGGCAACTCCACCGTGGGTTCGAATCCCACCCCCTCCGCCAGATGATTACAATGATCGCTTGCAAACCTTACGGTTTGAATGTAAGGAATAAGAAAATTTAATCAAATTTGCCGCACTTTGTGCAGCACCCATTTAGAAGAGATGAAAGCAAGCTACATAGTTAGTAATTTTATATTCCTTAGCATTGGGGGCCTTAAAATTTCCAATTTTTAAAGGCAGGAGCCACCACCTTTGGTGGTGGTTCTTGACTTAAGCAAAAGTTGCGTTTGTAAACAATTAAGTGTTATCCACCAGGTTTGCGTTAAATCACTCATCTGGTTGATACAGAAAGGGTAGGTGCTCCATATATTGATGTCAATGCTACATGATGCCCACAAGATATAGTATCGTTTACAGGCATTGATTTTGCTTTTAATATATCTGGAGGGAAAGGTGGGGAGATCCATTCAGCTTGATCTGAAGATGCATGTTGGTATTCTTCTATCGGGGGCTCTCTCTTTGTATCTGACCTGTGCGAAAATCCTTTCTGACGAAGCATGGTAAGGGCTAACACGTTGTTTTTAAGTTAAAAGCTATGAAAAGGGCCGGACTCTATCACAACATAATCCTAAAACTAAGGTAGGGTGGGTGAGGTGCTTGCTGGGGCTAAAGGGGAGAGGGTGTTAATTGTTTAAATAATCCAAAGGAGGTGTAAGATGAAAAGAGGGTTTATATTGGTCTGGATTGTAGTGGTTGTAATTGTCTATGCTGTTATTGCATCAGGGGCTGAGTATGTTGGTTCAGATGCCTGCTTCAGGTGCCATCCCGCTGAATATAATGATTTCAGGGTCTCCGGCCATCCCTATAAGCTGTCCAGAGCTGAGGATGCCATGAAGCGTCCCCTTCCGCTTCCGAAGGGCTATTCCTGGAGCGATATTTCCTATGTGATTGGCGGTGCCTACAAGAAGGCAAGGTATATGGACAGGAAGGGCTACATAATTACTGCTGCAAAGGATGGATCTGATCTGAAAACTCAGTACAATCTTGAGACCGGTACATGGTCGTATTATCACAAAGGTGAGAAAAAGCCCTATACCTGTGGCAAGTGTCACACAACAGGTTACAAGAATGAAGGGCATCAGGACAATCTGGAGGGTATCAAAGGCACCTGGGCTTTTCCCGGAGTCCAGTGTGAGGCGTGTCATGGACCGGGTGGTGATCATGTCAGCAGTGGTGACAAATCCAAAATAAAGGTTGATACATCGTCGGCACTCTGCGGAAGGTGTCACATAAGGGGGGCTAAGGACAAGATCCCTGCAAAAGGCGGATTTATCAGGCATCACGAACAGTATAATGAACTACTGGCAAGTCCTCACAAACCGCTAAATTGTGTGAGTTGTCATAATCCCCATAAAAAGGCTCCCTTCAGTATCAAGAAGGATTGTTCGTTCTGTCACAGAGCCCAGACAGCCGCCTTCAATGGCAGCATAATGCAGCAGGTAGGTGTCAGATGCATCGACTGTCATATGCCGAGGGCAACCAAGTCTGCTGTGAAAAAGGGAAAATTTGAAGGAGATATAAGGACCCACATTTTCAGAATCAATATCGATCCTAAAGCGAATATGTTTTATACGGAGACTATCAACGGTAAAAAGAAAACCTTCGCAAAAAACTTTGTGACCCTTGATTTTGCCTGTTTGAGCTGTCACAAAAACAGAGACATGGCCTGGGCAGCATCTAAGGCAAAAGGTATCCATAGTTACGGCAAATAGTTCCATTTTCCATTGTCCTGGTGGGGACTGAGTATGTCCCCACCAGCCTCTAACTCCACTTATTTACACATACTTTATAAGCTATAATGACTCTTTAGTGTCTTGAAGGTTGAAATAACCCACGATTTTATGTTAATCTTTCAGGCATTACTGTAAAACACACGCCTCTTAATCTCTCCTGTGGTGCCTGCTTGTGCAGGTTCAGGAGGTCCCAGAAATCGGTTCTGGGTGTTCGAGGCGGAGGTAAAAACCAGAAAAGGAGGAAGGATATGCCGGTTGTTACAATGAAGGAGCTCTTGGAGGCCGGTGTCCATTTCGGACATCAGGTCAAACGTTGGAATCCGAAGATGAAACGTTACATCTTCGGAGAGCGTAACGGCATCTATATCATCGACCTTCAGAAGACAATGAAGGGGATTGAGGATGCCTACAACTTTATGAAAGAGGTTGCGGCCTCTGGCCAGCATGTGCTTTTTGTGGGTACCAAAAAACAGGCCCAGGATTCTATCAGGGATGAGGCAATAAGGGCCGGAGCATATTATGTGAATCAGAGATGGCTTGGAGGTATGCTTACAAACTTCTCTACTATAAAGAAGAGCATTGAGAAACTGAAGAAGATAGAGAAGATGAAAGAAGACGGCACTTATGATGCCCTTACAAAGAAAGAGGTTGCCAAGCTGGAGAAGACAAGAACAAAGCTTGAGAAGAATCTTGGTGGTATTAAAGAGATGCAGACACTGCCAGGAGCGGTGTTCATTGTTGATCCCAAAAAGGAGCAGATAGCAGTACTCGAGGCCAGAAAGCTGGCTATTCCTATTGTGGCCATAGTGGATACAAACTGTGATCCCGATCTGATTGATTATGTGATCCCCGGAAATGATGATGCCATCAGGGCTATCAAACTGATTACCTCGCGTATGGCGGATGCAGTGCTTGAAGGTAAGGAGATTCTTAACAAGGAGATAGAGGCAGAGGCTGAGGAGGAGGCTATTCAGGAGAAGATAGACTCTGAAGAGTCTGAAGACAAAGGGGAGGAGACCGTAACTTCTGAGACCAAGACCGAAAATGAGGAGGTTAAAGAATGAGTGTTACAGCAGAAATGGTAAAAAAACTAAGAGAGCAAACCGGCGCCGGAATGATGGACTGTAAAAAGGCCCTTACTGAGGCTAATGGAGACTTTGATAAGGCCGTTGATATACTCAGAAAGAAGGGGCTTGCAGCAGCTGCCAAGAAGGCAGGAAGGGCAACTTCCGAGGGGCTGATCGGTTCTTACGTTCATATGGACAAGATCGGTGTTCTTGTTGAGGTCAACTGCGAGACCGATTTCGTGGCCCGCACGGATGATTTCAGGCAGCTTGTTAAGGACATTGCCATGCATATTGCTGCGGCCAACCCAAGGTATCTTTCAAGGGAAGATGTACCCAGTGATGTTATAGAGAAGGAGAAGGATATTTACCGTGACCAGATAAAGGGCAAACCAGAGCATGTGATAGAAAAGATTCTCGAAGGGAAACTGGAGAAGTTCTATAGTGAGAACTGTCTTCTGGAGCAGATCTTTGTAAAAGATCCTGATCAGAAAAAGACGATCAAGGATCTCGTTAACGAGATGATAGTGAAACTCGGAGAGAATATCGTTGTAAAGAGATTTGTAAGGTTCCAGCTTGGTGAAGAAAAAGAAGGATAAAAAGGCCAAATACAAAAGGGTCCTACTTAAGCTTAGCGGAGAGGCCCTCATGGGCGAGCAGTCCTACGGGATCGATGCTGATACTGTTGAGTATATGGCCCGTGAGATTAAATCCGTTTATGACATGGGTGTGGAAGTGGCGGTTGTAATCGGAGGAGGAAACATCTTCAGAGGCGTGGAAGGCTCAGTCAAAGGTATGGAGAGGGCTACGGCAGATTACATGGGAATGCTCGCCACTGTTATTAATGCCCTTGCGCTGCAGAATGCCCTTGAGAAAATGGGAGTTCCTACAAGGGTACAGTCAGCCATAGAGATGCGAGAGCTGGCAGAACCATATATCAGGAGACGGGCTGTCAGACATCTGGAAAAGGGTAGAGTTGTAATCTTTGCTGCAGGTACAGGCAATCCCTATTTCACCACGGACACGGCTGCATCCCTCAGGGCAATGGAGATAGGTGCTGATATCATTATGAAGGCCACAAAGGTGGATGGTGTTTATTCTGCCGATCCCGTGAAGGACCCGAAGGCGAAAAAGTTCAAGAAAATAAGCTATATGGATGTCTTAAAGAAGGGGCTTCATGTGATGGACTCGACAGCGATATCCCTCTGTATGGACAATGCCCTGCCTATTGTGGTATTAAATGTAAAGAAGAAGGGTAATCTCAGGAAAGTGATTGAGGGCAAACAGATTGGTACACTCGTAAGTTAGGGAGGAGGGGTTATGACAAAGGAATTGAAGAAGCAGGCCAAAGAGAGGATGGAAAAGGCTGTAGAGGCTTTAAAAAAGGATTTTGCATCAATTAGAACAGGACGGGCTTCGCTTTCACTTCTTGAGGGTATTACTGTTGATTATTATGGTACGCAGACCCCTCTGAATCAGGTTGCGGCGCTATCTGTACCTGAGCCCAGAATGATCACTATTCAGCCCTGGGAACAGAGGATGATTCCAATTATAGAAAAGGCCATTTTACAGTCAGACCTGGGTCTGACGCCATCAAATGATGGAAAGATAATAAGAATTAATATCCCTCCGCTTACCGAAGAAAGGAGAAAGCAGCTTGTAAAGGTGGTCAAGAAGAGGGCTGAAGAAGCACGTGTTTCCATCAGAAATATAAGAAGAGACCTCAATGAAGAGTTGAAAAAGATGGAGAAGGCAAAGGAGATAAGCGAGGATGATCTGAAGCGTGATCTCGAAGAGGTACAGAAGCTCACCAACCAGTTCATAGAGAAGGTGGATGAGATCCTCGAAACAAAAGAGAAAGAGATCCTTGAAGTCTAATTTCATAAATAAGGAGGTCTGATTATGAATGCCAACTTCATGGTTAAGGTTGAGGATGCCAAGCTGCCGGACATACAGAAGGCATTAAAGGCTGCGGGTATAAAGGTGAGGAGCATTATTGAGATATACAAAGAAGAGGCTGCTCAGGCCAAGAAAGAGGAAGGAGATGGCAAAGAAACAGAGTAAAAAAAAGAAGGCTGAGTCCGAAGAAGAGAGAAAAGAGCGTTTAAAGAAGCTCCTTATAGCAAAGAGAAATGAGGTTTTAAAGGAGGCAAAAGAGGAGATAGGGAAGTTTATCAGAGGAGAAAATAGGGAGCTTGTTGAGACAGCACTGGATGACGGAGACTGGTCTGTTGTTGACCTTGCCGAAGATCTGAATCTTCGAAAACTTACTGCTCATAAGCAGACCCTTGATAAGATCGACGAAGCCCTGAGAAAATTGGAAGAGGGTACATATGGAATATGCGAAGACTGTGGCTCTGAGATACCAGAGGAAAGATTAAAGGTCATTCCCTTTGCTATATATTGTGTTGATTGTATGGAACGGAGGGAACAACTTGAGGAGATGGAAAAGGAGGAGTGGTAACCCGGAGATTAAACAGTCATTCACTCAATAAAAGACCCGCTCCAGAAACAGCCCCTGTGCAGGTGCTGTGGGACCGGCAGACCTTCTGTCCCGTGAGTTGAGAATCCTTTCCATTTCTTGTGGTTCCATTCTGCCCCGTCCTATCTCTATCAATGTTCCCACAATATTTCTTACCATGAATCTCAGAAAGGCATTCGCCTCAATGGAGATCTTCAGATACCTTCCTTCAAACCTGAAGGCAAGAAACTCCAGAGAGGTTAATTCTGTTATCTCCAGAGACTTGATCTCTCTTATCGTTGTTTTAGCACTACATCCTGAACCCTGAAAGGCTTTGAAATCATGCCTTCCAAGGAGGTATTCAGCTGCCCTTTTCATTTTTTCCGTGTCAAGTTTCTGGGATACATGATAGGAGAATCTGATTAAAAACGGATTTTTGATTGAGGAGTTGTTGATGATATAAACGTATCTTTTTGACTTTGCACTATAACGGGGATGGAAATCTTCATCAACATAGGTGGCAGATAGTATCCTGATGTCCGGTGGAAGGATACCGTTTAAAGCTCTCCTGAAGACATCCGGTGAGTGGTTTGAATCTGTTCTGAACGCTGCAACCTGCTCTATTGCATGCACACCTGCATCAGTTCTTCCTGCAGCGATTATCCTTGTTTCAGAGCCTGTTATCTGCTTAAGTGCATCCTCAATCAGACCTTGAATGGTGATCCTGTCCGGCTGTATCTGCCAGCCAGAGTATGCTGTGCCGTCATACTGGAGGAGTATTTTTATCTTTTTCACGGTTCTCCTTTAATGAGGCTTGGTTCTGTTTCTGGACCCTGGTATAGTAATAAGCAGACAGTCGGTTATATTGGATTTATCACTACTGCCCTATATAGGTTTTTATTTTTACAGGACACTAATGTGCATTTATATTATCAAAATCGAATGCTTTTGGAAAGAGAGATTTGAAATGTTAAGTATATGATAAGATTGTAAACTCGATATATTATCGTGCCAAATCTGTCAATAAATAAAATAAATGGTTAATGATCCGCTATAACAGGGCTTTTGTTAATTTTTTTATTGACAATTATACCATGTAATTGGTATAAAGATATGCCAAACATTACAGAAGGAGGTGTTGAGGTATGAAACTTGCCGTTTTTGTCAATGAGTACAGGGAACCTGCAATTCTTGACAGGCTGAAGGCAGATAAGTTCGGTATCATTCTCGTTCAGAACGGGGTCTACCATGCCACTGTAAAAAAGGATGGCCAGACATCTCCAGTCCTTTCAAAGGACGCAGAGTTTTATGTGCTTTCAGAGGATCTGCAGTCAAGGGGATTCGGAGATGGTGATGTTGACTCCAAGGTTAAAGTTATCAACTACGAGGGTCTTGTTGATCTTATCTTTAATGACTTTGAAAAATTCATCTGGCTATAAGGAGGTATGATATGGGTAAACTTACAATAGGATGTTTTTCATCCCTTGTTGGCTCCATGACCCTTGATTTTGCTGTAAAACTGGCAGAGGCTGCTGTAAAGAAGGGGCATGAGGTGGACCTCTGGCTCTCCGGTAACGGCGTTATGCTTGGTAAGAAAGGCCAGAGCAAATTCAGGGATTATTCTTATCTTGCAGGCACTGTTGAAGAGTTGCTAAAGACAGGGAAGTTCAGGATTACAAACTGTGAGGCCTGTGCAAAGGCAAGGGGTATTGATAAGGAAGACACTATGGATGGCTTTGGTATCCATAGCATGGACTGGTACCTTGCCAGTGCCTTTGATGCAGACAGAGTTCTTCACATAGGAGGTGAGTAATATGGCAATTAAGAAGCTTGCATTTATAGTAGAGAAACTGCCTTACAAGGCTGAGACTTCAAGGCTTGCCCTTACTCATGCAATAGCAAGTCAGACCGTTGAGATCTATCTTGAGGATGGCGACAATGTTGAGCCGGTCATTGCCTTTGTCGGCGATGGTGTTCTTAATTGTCTTAAGGATCAGAAGGCCCTGGATATTTACGGTGTTACAAGCTTGGAGATGCATTTAAAGAATGCACTCCTTCTGGATCTGAAGGTTCTGGTTTGCAAGGAAGATCTTGACAGGCTTGGCCTTAAAGAGGATGATATAGTAATGGATGCCGAAGAACTCGGAGCAGAGGTTACCACAGAGGTGGTACCTTATGATCAGATCCAACAGGAGATGGAGTCTGCTGACCACTTATTGTTCTTCTAATCCAAAAACAACGGTTTAAACTCAACAAAAATCGAAAAGGAGGTTTTTGATATGGCCGATTTAAAGAGCATGGAACCTACAGAAACCCTTGATGTTTTAGGAAGGGTCTGTCCCTATCCCCTTGTTCTGACAAAGAAGAAGCTTGAGAAGATGAACAGTGGCGATCTTCTCAAGATTCTCTGTGATGCACCTGCATCAGCTGAGGACTCAATTCCCCGTTATGCTGAAAAGCAGGGATACCCTATTGAGGTGGTTAAGTTAGAGGACAAGGGGTATTGGGAGATCTATATCCAGAAGAAATAACTTTTATTCGAACTAAAAAGGGGCTCTTTTAAAAGAGCCCCTTTTAAATTTTTTAATTAACAGAGATAATTACATCTCTGTAATTGTGATTGCCTCTGTTGGGCAAACGCCGAGGCAACTCTCGCAGTAGACGCACTCTGAGGAGTTAACTGGCTCGGATTTTCCGTCGCTCATTTCAAATACGCCCTGGGGGCAGATATTTACACACTCCTCGCAACCTTCGCATTTGTCTGCATCAACGTTTACGATATACATCCAGGTCACCTCCTTACATAAAG
>JALUAR010000201.1:9465-10955 GCA_027050975.1 Thermodesulfovibrio sp. | reverse complement strand
CTTTAATCTTTTCAAGCAGGCTTATACCATCAATCCCTGGCATCTTGATATCTGTTACCACAACATCAAAGTGCTCCTCCTTAATCCTGTTGAATGCCTCTGAACCATCAGTGACACCTGTGGCAGTATAACCTTCTTTTTCAAGGGCGTAAAGCAGGTGCTTTAAGGTAATCTTCTCATCCTCTGCTACAAGTATCCTCAGACTCATATCTCCCTCGGCAAATATATTGTAAATGTTGTTCCCTTTTCGGTACTATTCACCTCAATTCGGCCATAGTGGTTTTTGATTATATTATATACGATTGATAGTCCCAACCCTGTACCCTTGTCTTTTGTGGTAAAGAAGGGGTCAAAAATCTTATCAAGACAGTCTTCAGGTATACCAGGGCCTGTATCAGAGACCTCTATCTTTACCACATCTTCATCATCGTAAATTCTCACAACAAGTTCCCCTTCACCCTGCATGGCATCCACAGCGTTTGTGAAAAGATTAAGAAAGACCCTCTCAATCTGTGCAGGATCTATAGAGACATAAATCTCTTCTGGTGATATAAGTGAAAAATTGATCTTCTCTGAAAGATATACCTTCTCCACCTGATTATAAACCCCTTTTATCAGTTCGGGCAGATTTATACTTACCTTCTCTGGTTTCTTCTCCCTTGCAAACTCAAGCAGATCTCCAACAATCTTTTTAACCCGTAGGGACTGGCTTAATATATCCTCTACGGTCTCTTTTATTATCCCCTCACTGCTCCCTTTAACCTCCCTTGCCAGTATCTGTGCTGAAAGATGGATATTGTTTAGTGGGTTATTTAGCTCATGTGCAACTCCTGAAGCAAGTGTTCCTATAGCAGCAAGTTTCTTGTGACGAATAAGTTCCTCTTCTTTTTTAATAAGTTGCGTTTCGCGGTCCTTTAGCGCCTCTGCCATATGATTGTAGGTCCTTATCAGCGTGCTTACCTCATCTTTTCCGGAAGGGAAGGGCAGTGGAGAGTAAAACCCCTCTCCTGTCTTTTCAATGGTTACCATCAATTCGTTCAACCTCTTTACAATATTCTGGGTAACGAAAAAAAGTGCTATAAATCCGGAGAGGAAAGCAAAAGGAAATACAATTAGAATTCCTACTTCGGATGCCTTTATAACATATTGGACTCTATACCTGGCAGATTTATCAATCTCCCTGGATATATCTATTATCTCTTCTCCTGTGTTACGCAATTCCTTAACCTTGCTATTTATCTGTCTAAGATGGTTCAGTAAACTGCCCTTATCACTAACTGAGTAAAATTGCTTCAACAACGTTTCTATCTGCTCAGGATGTTCCAGAAAAGTCGACTCCATTATAGGGATAAAAAAATCATACTTCATAGATATATCTCGCAATCGATTAATTTCATCCTTTGTTATTATTGCAATTTCAACAATATCGTGAAACCTTGACCTGTACTCCCTTATTTTCGAAGCAAGTTTTAACAGGTTCTGGTCATTAC